>NZ_JAGIXF010000074.1:0-31940 GCF_021483755.1 Burkholderia sp. WTPI3
GGACACGGCCGTGAGCGCGCGGCGAGCGCAGGGTGTCATCCGCGCGGTGGCGGAGGGCGGGATCGACTGCGTGCCGGGCGCGATCGCGGAAAGCGATTTCTCGTGCCTCGGCGGCTATCACGCGGCGGGGCGGCTGTTCGAGTCGGTGCATCCGAGCGCGATTTTCGCGGGCAACGACCTGATGGGCGTCGGTGCGCTGCGCGCGGCGGCCGAGCGCGGCATGCGCGTGCCGGACGACTGCTCGATCATCGGCTTCGACGACATCGAATTCTCCCGCTACACGTATCCCGCGCTGTCGACGGTGGGCCAGTCGGTGCGCGCGCTCGGCGAAATGGCCGCGCAGACGCTGATCGAGCGGATCGGCGGCGGCTCGACGTCCGCGCCGAGCCGTCGTCGCGTCGTGTCGCCGCGGCTCGTGCTGCGCGAATCCACCTCGGTCTATCGCGAGCCGGCCATGCCCGGCCCCAACGCATGACGGCGCGCGCAGCGGCGCCCGGCCGCGTGACGGTGGTCGGCAGCCTGAACATGGATCTCGTCGTGCGTTCGCCGCGGCTGCCGCTGCCGGGCGAAACGCTCGCCGGCCATGCGTATGCGCAGGCGGCGGGCGGCAAGGGCGGTAACCAGGCCGTCGCGGCTGCACGGCTCGGCGCGCGGGTCGCGATGATCGGCTGCGTCGGCGCGGATGCGTACGGCACGGCGCTGCGGGCCGGCCTCGAAGCGGAGTGCATCGACTGCACGGGGCTCGCGACCAGTGCGGCGGCATCGACCGGCGTCGCGCTGATCGTTGTCGACGACGCGAGCCAGAATACGATCGTGATCGTCGCGGGCGGCAACGGGGAAGTCACGCCCGATACGGTCGCGCGGCACGAAGCTGCATTGGCTGCGACCGACGTGCTGATCTGCCAGCTCGAGACGCCGCCGGACGCCGTATTCGCGGCGCTGTCGGCCGGGCGGCGGCTCGGCCGCACGGTGGTGCTCAATCCGGCCCCGGCCGTCGCGCCGTTGCCGGGCGACTGGCTGCCGCTTGTCGATTACCTGATTCCGAACGAAGTCGAGGCCGCCGCGTTGACCGGACTGTCGGTGCGCGATCCGGACGATGCACAGGCCGCGGCGCGCGCGCTGCAGGCGGCCGGGGCGCGCAACGTGCTGATCACGCTCGGCGCGCGCGGCGTGCTGGCGCTGACGGCGGACGGTGCGGCGCGGCATTACCCGGCGCCGGTCGTGCAAGCGGTCGACACGACCGCGGCCGGCGATACCTTCATCGGCGGTTTCGCCGCGCGGCTCGCGGCCGGCGAGGACGTCGATACCGCGATTCGCTTCGCGCAGCGCGCGGCGGCGCTGTCGGTGACCCGAGCGGGTGCGCAGCCGTCGATTCCCACCCTCGCCGAACTGGGCGAATAGAACCGGATTGCCCCCATCGCGGCCGGCGCCTGCAGCAGCAGGCGGCCGGCCGTTTCTTTTCTGGCGTTGTCGCGCAAACCGCGTTGGCATCGTCTTCCTGCCCCGCGAACCGGCAGTGGTTTGCCCCCATTATTCAGCAATCTGTAATTCATGAACTGATTGGTGAAAAAGAGTCGTCGATACCATCAAGTTGGGCCGCGCGCGGTCGTAAATGCATCGGGCGAAACACTGTTTCGAAAACGGGCTCGGCCCGTCCATGACGACGTAAAACAGGAAGGATGATGGTGTTCACAAACCTGACGATTCGTGCGCGCATCGGTTTGACGATGGCGTTTCTCGCCATGCTGCTGGGAGTGATCGGTGTGCTCGGCCTGTACGGGATGACGCGCTCGAACGACTCGACGCGCGAAATTTTCACGAACCAGATGCCGAGTGCGGTGAACGTTGCCGTCGCGGAAATGTATGCGGCGCGCGAGCGGCTGGCGCTCGACCGCGCGGTGATGCTGGCCGGCACGCCCGACGCGGCGGCGGCCGTCGAGCGCAGCCGCAGCATGCGTACGCAGTCCGACGCGTGGTGGCAGAAGTACCTCGCGCTGCCGCGCGGGCCCGAAGAGGACGGGCTTGCCCAGGACGTTGCCGCGAAGCGACAGGCGCTGCAAAGCGCGTGCGACGCGTTCGCGGGCCTCGTCGGCTCGGATCAGCACGACCGGATCGGCGACGGCGCGAAACAGTTGCAGGTGCGCTACAACGAACTCGCGGTCGCGAGCGAAGCGCTGCGCAGCTTTCAGTTCCGCGACGCGCAGGCGAGCTTCAATCACGCGGAATCGGTGTACGAGATGCTGCGGGTGCTGTCGATCGTCGTGCTCGTCGCCGGCTTCGGCGCCGCGGTGTTGTCGTGGCTGACGCTCAGCCGTGCGATCGGCCGTCCGCTCGCGGATGCGCTCGCGCACTTCGACGCGATCGCCGCGGGCGACCTGCGACGCTCGATCGTCGTGCGACGCCGCGACGAAATGGGCCAGTTGCTTGATGGCCTCGCGAAGATGCAGCACGGGCTCGTCGATACGGTGCGCACCGTACGCGGCGGCAGCGAGTCGATCGCGACCGCGGCGCGGCAGATCGCCGCCGGCAACATCGACCTGTCGTCGCGCACGGAAGAGCAGGCGGCGGCGCTGCAGGAAACCGCATCGAGCATGGAGCAACTGACCGGTACCGTGAAGCAGAACGCGGACAATGCGAGGCAGGCAAGTTCGCTGGCCGCGAACGCATCCGAAATTGCGAACAAGGGTAATACGGTCGTCGGCCAGGTGGTCGGCACGATGGGCGAGATCAACGACAGCTCGGCGAAGATCGCGGACATCATCGCGATCATCGAGGGGATCGCCTTCCAGACCAACATTCTCGCGCTGAACGCGGCGGTCGAAGCCGCGCGTGCCGGCGAGGACGGGCGCGGTTTCGCGGTGGTCGCCGGCGAAGTGCGCAGCCTCGCGCAGCGGTCGTCGAGCGCGGCCAAGGAGATCAAGGCGCTGATCGATGCATCGGTGGACCGCATCCGCACCGGTTCGGCGCTGGTCGACGAAGCGGGACGCACGATGAGCGACGTGATCGGTGCGGTGCAGCGTGTGACGGACATCATGGGCGAGATCGCGGCAGCGTCCGAGGAGCAGAGCGGCGGCATCGATCAGGTCGCGCGTGCGGTCGCGCAGATGGACGAGGTGACGCAACAGAACGCGGCGCTCGTCGAGGAGGCCGCTGCGGCGGCGCAATCGCTCGACGAACAGGCCGCGCGTCTGCGCCAGACGGTTTCGGTGTTCCGGATCGACGACGAAGCGGTACGGCCGGCAGCGGGTGTCGCTGCCGCGCGTCAAGCGCCGCGCGCGATGCCTGCCGCGCCGGCAGCCGTGTCGACCGCGACGCCCGCACCGGCGACGGCGTCGGCACGCGACGATCGCGATGCGCCGGCGAAGCGCACGGCAATTGCTCCGTCGGCTCGCAAGCCCGTGGCCGCGTCCGCGACGCCCGCACCGGCGCCGCTTGCAGCCACCGCCGGCGGCGACGACTGGGAGACGTTCTGATTCGCGTGGATCGCGCATCTATCCCCATTTGGTAGCGCACGACGCCCGCGGCATGCGGGCGTCGTCGTTTCGGTGATCGACTGAATGTGACAGCGCACATGAACGATCGTGCATCGTCGCGCGTCGTGTTTTGGCATCCGTGCTACGTACGGGTATCTCCGAAGGATGCGAAAAAAATTTGTAACGGCGCACGTGGCGTGTCGTCGCATACGATCGCTCGAACGTATAGGGATGAAGGGGCGTGAGAACGAAGACGTGGAGGAGAAGCGACGACGACCAGAGCGTCCAACGCACGAGACGTTCCGATGCTCGACGAGACACCGCGGATGCAGTTTCTGCGGCTCGGGAGATCGATTGTAAAGCGTGGAAATGCATTGTCCAACCGGTGTTGTCGAGAATGACGAACTTCATACGAAGAGTTCGTGAAAAAAAAACAGAAAGGGTTTAGGATGAATTCGAACGCGCTTGCTTCTGCGCAGTCATACGAAGGCAAGCACGTCTTCAGACTCAGGCGAGGGAGGTAGCATGGATATTTACAGCAGCTTCGCGAACCGCTTCGAAAAAACGCGAGAGGAAGAGCTCTCGCTGGAGGAGTATCTCGCGCTCTGCAAGAACGATCCGTCAGCGTACGCCACGGCCGGCGAACGCATGCTGGCTGCAATCGGGGAACCAGAACAAATCGATACTCGCAACGACCCGCGCCTGTCGCGGATCTTCGCGAACAAGGTTATCAAGGTCTATCCCGCGTTTCGTGAGTTTTACGGAATGGAGGAAGTGATCGAGCAGGTCGTCGCTTACTTCCGGCACGCCGCGCAAGGGCTCGAAGAGAAGAAGCAGATCCTCTACCTGCTCGGCCCGGTGGGCGGCGGCAAGTCGTCGATCGCCGAGCGCCTGAAGCAACTGATGGAGCGCGTGCCGTTCTATTCGCTGAAGGGTTCGCCCGTCAACGAATCGCCGCTCGGGCTGTTCGACTACGACGAAGATGGCCCGATCCTCGAAGAGCAGTACGGCATTCCGCGCCGCTACCTGAAGAGCATCCTGAGTCCGTGGGCCGTCAAGCGCCTGCATGAATACAACGGCGACATCCGCCAGTTCCGCGTGGTGCGCCGCTATCCGTCGATCCTGCGGCAGGTCGGCATCGCGAAGACCGAACCGGGCGACGAGAACAATCAGGACATCTCGTCGCTCGTCGGCAAGGTCGACATCCGCAAGCTCGAACAGTACGCACAGGACGATGCCGACGCATACAGCTACTCCGGCGGCCTGTGCCTGGCGAACCAGGGCTTGCTCGAATTCGTCGAAATGTTCAAGGCGCCGATCAAGGTGCTGCACCCGCTGCTGACCGCCACGCAGGAAGGCAACTTCAAGGGCACCGAAGGATTCGGCGCGATTCCGTTCGACGGCGTGATTCTCGCGCACTCGAACGAGTCGGAATGGAAGGCGTTCCGCAACAACCGCAACAACGAGGCACTGCTCGACCGGATCTTCGTCGTGAAGGTGCCATATTGCCTGCGCGTGTCGGAAGAGACGAAGATCTACGAGAAGCTGATCCGCAATTCGTCGCTGGCCGAAGCCGTGTGCGCGCCCGGTACGCTGAAGATGATGTCGCAGTTCTCGGTGCTGTCGCGCCTGCACGAACCGGAGAATTCGAGCCTGTTCTCGAAGATGCAGGTGTACGACGGCGAAAACCTGAAGGACACCGATCCGAAAGCGAAGTCGTACCAGGAGTATCGCGACTACGCGGGCGTGGACGAAGGGATGACGGGCGTGTCGACACGCTTCGCGTTCAAGATCCTGTCGCGCGTGTTCAACTTCGATTCAAGCGAGGTCGCGGCCAACCCGGTGCACCTGATGTACGTGCTCGAACAGCAGATCGAACGCGAGCAGTTCCCGCCGGAAACGGAGCAGAAATACCTGTCGTTCGTGAAGGACGTGCTCGCGTCGCGCTATGCGGAGTTCATCGGCAAGGAGATCCAGACGGCTTACCTCGAATCGTATTCGGAGTACGGGCAGAACATCTTCGATCGCTACGTCACGTATGCGGACTTCTGGATTCAGGACCAGGAATTCCGCGATCACGACACGGGCGAGAGCTTCGACCGCGCCGCGCTGAACGCGGAGCTGGAGAAGATCGAGAAACCGGCCGGGATAAGCAATCCGAAGGATTACCGCAACGAGATCGTGAATTTCGTGTTGCGCGCACGGGCGGCCAACGCCGGCAAGAACCCCGTGTGGACGAGTTACGAGAAGTTGCGTGTCGTGATCGAGAAGAAGATGTTCTCGAATACCGAGGAACTGTTGCCGGTCATTTCGTTCAACGCGAAGGGTTCGGCAGAGGAGCAGCGCAAGCATGAGGACTTTGTGAACCGGATGGTCGCGAAGGGCTATACGCCGAAGCAGGTGAGGCTGCTTTGCGACTGGTACCTGCGCGTGCGCAAGTCGTCATGACGCGCGCGGTACCGCGCCCGTGCGGTTCGTCCGCGCGGGCGCCTTCAGAGGCGCCGCCCGCATGACGGCAGACGGCATGCGCGGCGAGTGCCCCGGCAGATCGACTTTCGAGCGGGAGACCGGGAGTGCTTCATCAAATCATCGACCGCAGGCTGGCCGGCAAGAACAAGAGCATCGCCAATCGCGAACGCTTTCTGCGTCGCGTCAAGAACTACATTCGTCGTGCCGTGTCCGACGCGGTGCGCGACCGTAGCATCAAGGATATCCAGAGCACGCAGAGCATCACGATCCCGCGCAAGGACATCGCCGAGCCGAATTTCCGGCACGGGCCTGGCGGGCGCCGTGAGTACGTGCACCCGGGCAACGAGGACTACGTCCGCGGCGACAAGATTCCGCGTCCGCAAGGCGGCTCGGGCGGTGGCGGCAGTCAGGCGAGTAACGAGGGCGAAGGTCAGGATGACTTCGTGTTCGAGCTGTCCCGCGACGAATTCATGCAGTATTTCTTCGACGATCTCGAACTGCCGCGCCTCGTGAAGACGCACCTGTTGACGGTGCCGAGCTGGAAGAACGTGCGCGCGGGCTGGTCGGCGGAAGGCACGCCGAACAACATCGACGTCGTGCGTTCGCTCAGAAGCGCGCTCGGCCGGCGCATCGCGCTCGGCTCGCCGCTCGTCAACGAGTTGCGCGAACTCGAGGCGCAACTCGAGGCGCTGAAGAACGACACCGAGGACCGCCGCACGGAAATCGCCGCGCTCGAAGCCGAGATCCATCACCTGAAAGGGCGCATCTGGCGAATTCCGTTCATCGATCCGTTCGACCTGCGCTATATCAATCGCGTGAAGCAGCCGCAGCCGTCGAGCCAGGCCGTGATGTTCTGCCTGATGGATGTGTCGGGTTCGATGGACGAGCAGCGCAAGGATCTCGCGAAGCGCTTCTTCATCCTGCTGTACCTGTTCCTGAAGCGCAACTACGAGCGTATCGAGGTCGTGTTCATTCGTCACCATACGCGTGCGGAGGAAGTCGACGAGGACACCTTCTTCCATTCGACCGAAAGCGGCGGCACGGTGGTGTCGAGCGCGCTCGAGCTGATGCGCAAGGTGATGAACGAGCGCTACTCGCCGACGGAATGGAACATCTACGGTGCGCAGGCGTCGGACGGCGACAACTGGACCGACGATTCGCCGAAGTGTCGCAAAATCCTGGAAGAGGATATCCTCACCAAGACGCGCTACTTCGCGTATATCCAGGTCGCACCGGAAGAGCAGAACCTGTGGCTGGAGTACGCGCAACTGGCGCTGTCGCAACCGCATCTCGCGATGAAAAAAGTCGAATCGGCTGCCGACATTTACCCGGTGTTTCGCGAATTGTTCGAAAAACAGGTGGAAATGTCATGACGACCCGCCACCTGCACAACGAGTCGCGCGGCTACGCGCCGCGCCCTTCCGGCGACGACACGGCCGGCCCTGCCGCATCGCAGCAAAGCGGCCGGACCGAAGCGTCGGCGCCGGCCGCCGACTTGCCCGGAGCCGGGCAAAAGGAAGCGCGTATGAACGTTGCCGAACGCAAGCCGCTGCCGTGCCCGTCCGACTGGACGTTCGAGCTGCTCGAGGAATACGACACGCATATCGCGCAGGTCGCCGAGCAATACGAGCTCGACATCTATCCGATCCAGCTCGAGCTGATCAGCGCCGAGCAGATGATGGATGCCTATGCGTCGGTCGGGATGCCGGTCAACTACCGGCACTGGTCGTTCGGCAAGCACTTCCTCGCGACCGAGAAGAGCTATCGCCGCGGCCAGATGGGCCTCGCGTACGAAATCGTCATCAATTCGAATCCGTGCATCGCGTATCTGATGGAAGAGAACACGATGACGATGCAGGCGCTCGTCATCGCGCACGCGGCGTACGGGCACAACTCGTTCTTCAAGGGCAACTACCTGTTCCGGCTGTGGACCGACGCGCACGCGATCATCGACTATCTCGTGTACGCGAAGAACTACGTCGCCGAATGCGAGGAGCGCTACGGGCTCGATCGCGTCGAGGAACTGCTCGATTCGTGCCATGCGCTGATGAACTACGGCGTCGACCGCTACAAGCGGCCGCAGAAACCGTCGCTGTCGAAGGAAGCCGCGCTGCGGCGCGAACGCGAGGCGTATCTGCAGTCGCAGGTCAACGAGCTGTGGCGTACGCTGCCGGGCAAGAAGCCCGAGCAGATGGAGGAGCAGGACGATCGCTATCCGCCGGAGCCGCAGGAAAACCTGCTGTATTTCGCGGAGAAGAACGCGCCGCTGCTCGAGCCGTGGGAGCGGGAAGTGATCCGCATCGTGCGCAAGATCGGCCAGTACTTCTACCCGCAGCGGCAGACGCAGGTGATGAACGAAGGCTGGGCGACGTTCTGGCACTACACGCTGCTGAACACGCTGTACAACCAGGGCAAGCTGGAAGACGGTTTCATGATGGAGTTCCTGCATTCGCACAGCAACGTGGTCTACCAGCCGCCCGTCACGAAGCCGTACTACAGCGGGATCAATCCGTATGCGCTCGGTTTCTCGATGATGAGCGACATCCGGCGGATCTGCGAGTCGCCGACGGAAGAGGACTACAAGTGGTTTCCGGAGATCGCGGGCACGCCATGGCTGCCTGCGATGCACTACGCGATGCGCAACTTCAAGGACGAGAGCTTCATCGCGCAGTATCTGTCGCCGAACCTGATTCGCGAGATGCGGCTCTTCTCGGTGCTCGACGACGACATGCGCGATTCGCTCGAGGTGTCGGCGATCCACGACGAATCCGGCTACCAGTACGTCCGGCAGGCGCTGTCGCGGCAGTACGACATCCATCATCGCGAGCCGAACATCCAGGTATGGGCGGTGAACACGCGCGGCGATCGCAGTCTCACGCTGCGTCACTTCATGACCGACAACCGCCATCTGTCGAACGACAGCGACGAAGTGCTCAAGCACATGGCGCGGCTCTGGCAGTTCGACGTGTTCCTGGAAAGCGTCGACGAGGCCGGCACCGTGCGCAAGCGCTACGAGTGCCGCTACGTGCCGCCGGAGGTGCGCGTCTGAGCATCGATGGCAAAAGTTTGCATGCAACGCCAGCCTGACGGCTGGCGTTTTCATATGACGAGCGCGCGGCACGAGAAAAATTTTCTACATCCGGACGAACCCGGAGAGCCTGTTACTTTACATTTCGCTAAAATCCCGTGGCGTCGTGCGCCGGAACCGGTGCCACGTGCAACCGCACGCGGCGGCCCAGCCGTCTCGCCCAGAAAGCACTAAAAGGAACAGACCAACCCATGGACGTCCAGACCGACCAAGCTGCGCTGTCCGCGCATGACACCCGGCGGCGCGTGTTCGCCATCGTCGGCGCCTCGTCGGGCAACCTCGTCGAGTGGTTCGACTTCTATATCTACTCGTTCTGCGCGCTGTATTTCGCACCGGCGTTCTTCCCGAGCGGCAATACGACGACGCAGCTGCTGAACACGGCCGGCGTGTTCGCGGCGGGTTTCCTGATGCGCCCGATCGGCGGCTGGCTGTTCGGCCGCATCGCCGACCGGCACGGGCGCCGCGCGGCGATGATGATCTCGGTGCTGATGATGTGCGGCGGCTCGCTCGTGATCGCGGTGCTGCCGACCTATGCGCAGATCGGGGCGCTGGCGCCGGCGTTGCTGCTGGTCGCGCGCCTGTTCCAGGGGCTGTCGGTGGGCGGCGAATACGGCACCAGCGCGACTTACATGAGCGAGGTCGCGCTGAAGGGGCGGCGCGGCTTCTTCGCGTCGTTTCAGTACGTGACGCTGATCGGCGGCCAGCTGTGCGCGCTGCTGGTGCTCGTGATCCTGCAGCAGGCGCTGTCGCATGACGAACTGAAGGCATGGGGCTGGCGTATTCCGTTCGTCTGCGGTGCGGCGGCCGCGCTGATTTCGCTGTACCTGCGCAAGTCGCTCGACGAAACGTCGACGAGCGCGTCGCGCGACAAGAAGGACGCGGGCACGATCCGCGGCGTATGGCAGCACAAGGGCGCGTTCTTCACGGTGGTCGGTTTCACGGCCGGCGGCTCGCTGATCTTCTACACGTTCACGACGTACATGCAGAAGTACCTGGTGAACACGGCCGGCATGCACGCGAAGACGGCCAGCAACGTGATGACCTTCGCGCTGCTCGTCTACATGCTGATGCAGCCGGTGTTCGGCGCGCTGTCCGACAAGATCGGCCGCCGCACGTCGATGATCCTGTTCGGCGCGTTCGCGGTGATCGGCACGGTGCCGCTGATGCTTACGCTGAAGACCGTGACGAGCCCGGTCGCCGCGTTCGTGCTGATCACGATCGCGCTGGCGATCGTCAGCTTCTACACGTCGATCAGCGGCCTGATCAAGGCCGAGATGTTCCCGCCGGAAGTGCGCGCGATGGGCGTCGGCCTGTCGTATGCGGTCGCGAACGCGATCTTCGGCGGCTCGGCCGAGTATGTCGCGCTGTGGTTCAAGTCGATCGGCAGCGAGGAAACCTTCTACTGGTACGTGACCGTGCTGTGCGCGATCTCGCTGATCGTGTCGTGGCGGATGCGCGATCCGAGCAAGGAAGGGTATCTGCGTCACGAACCGTGATCGATCGGGCCGCCCGGCCGATACGGCCGGGTTGTCCGCTGCGGCGTGCAACACGGCGGCACGCAGAACGCAGCACCTCATACGACGGCGCTCCGCCATGCAGGCGGCGCGCCGTTTTTTCATCCGGCGCGGGATCGCGTGCAAGCTCATCGCGGCCCCCGCGATATCGATATCGAAATCGCTTCGTTGTCCGTCGCGGGCGATGCTTTTATTCTGAATCCGTAGTTCGTGTGACACCTCCTTGACTGGGATTCTCGCCCGCTGCGTGCAGCGGGCGTCTTTTTTTGTGCCCGGAACCTGCGTGCCGGCGACCTGCATGCCTCATCACGAATGCCGCAGAGCAAAGCACCATTTGTTGGTTCGGATTCGCCGCACGCGCTGATACGTTAGCGGCTTCGCGACAACACACTGCGTCGCGACGTTCCTCGAACCGGCCGCCGTGCGATCCGCGGCGGCCTTCATAACAAATCAGGTTGTGCTCATGAAAATCCACACTCTCGCTACGTGGCTCGTCGGAGCCGCACTCGTGACGGCCGGCACGGTCGCGCATGCGGACCGGCTCGACGACATCAAGAAGGCCGGCGTGCTGCGCGTCGCGACGTTCGACAGCAATCCACCGTTCGGCTATGTCGACGGCAAGAGCAATCACATCGTCGGCCTCGACGTCGACTATGCGAAGGCGCTGGCCGACAAGCTCGGCGTGAAGCTTCAGCTTCAGCCGACCAACCCGGCGAACCGCATTCCGTTCCTGACCTCCGGCAAGGTCGATCTCGTGCTCGCCAACTTCACGATCACCGACGAGCGCGCGAAGCAGGTCGACTTCAGCATTCCGTATTTCTCGTCGGGCCAGCAGTTCCTCGCGAAGAAGGGCGTGCTGAAATCGGCCGACCAGCTGAACGGCCTGCGCATCGGTGCGGACAAGGGTACGACGAACGAAATCACGCTGCGCGAGAAATACCCGAAGGCGACGATCGTCGCGTACGACGACACGCCGTTCGCGTTTGCCGCACTGCGCGCCGGCAACGTGCAGGCGATCACGCAGGACGGGCCGAAGCTGATCGGCCTGCTTGCGAACGTGCCTGACAAGCAGAACTACGAGATCCCGGCGTTCACGATATCGAACGATTACATGGGTGTCGGCGTGCCGAAGGGCGAGACGCGCCTGCTCGGCTTCGTGAACGATACGCTCAAGGGGCTCGAGGCGAACGGCCGCGCAGGGCAGATCTACGACGCGTGGTTCGGGCCGGCGACGAAGACGCCGCTCACGCGCATCTTCCGGATCGGCGACAAGACCTGAGCCGAGTGCGCCGCGATCCGCCGCCGGCCGGGCCGGTGTGCGCGGTTCGCGGCGTTTTCCGTTCTTATCCGTCTCTTCTTATCGCGCGTCTTGCGCGCGCACCACGGCATGCTCGGGTTGGCCCCCAAATATCTGTCCTGGCTCTGGCAGGGCTTTCTGCTGACACTCGGCCTCGCGACCGCGTCGGCCGTCGCCGCGACCGTCGGCGGACTGTTGCTCGCGGTGATGCGGCATGCGCGCGGCAACGCGCTGCGCATGCTGGCGACCGGTTACGTCGTTGCATTCCGCAATACGCCGCTGCTCGTGCAACTGCTGTTCTGGTATTTCGGCGTCGCGTCGCTGCTGCCCGACACGTGGACCGCGTGGCTGAACGCGCGCCATGAAGTGGGCATGGGGCCGCTCACGCTCGCATGGCCGTCGTTCGAATTCGTCGCGGGCTGGATCGGGCTGAGCGCGTACACGACCGCGTTCGTCGTAGAGGAGTGCGAAGCCGGCCTGCGCGGCGTGCGCCGCGCGCAGCACGACGCGGCGGCGGCGCTCGGTCTCACGCCGATGCAGTCGCTGCGCTACGTGGTGCTGCCGCAGGCCGTGCGCATCGCGCTGTCGCCGCTGTTCGGTCAATACATGAATCTCGTGAAGAATTCATCGCTCGCGATGGCGATCGGCGTTGCCGAGCTGTCGTACGCATCGCGGCAGGTCGAGACGGAAACGTTCAAGACGTTTGCCGCGTTCGGCGTCGCGACCGTGCTGTACGTCGCCGCGGTCGCCGCGATCGAGGCCGGTGCATACGCGGCCACGCAATGGCGCGACCGGCTCGGGGCAGGGCGCTGACGATGGATTTCTCGCTGCTGCTCTCCAACCTGCCGTACCTGCTCGTCGGTGCTTTTCCGGACGGCCCGCTCGGCGGCGCCGCGCTGTCGCTCGTGCTGGCGATCGCGTCGGCGCTTGCGTCGGCCGTGCTCGGTGTGGCGCTCGGCGTCGCGATGGCGCTCGCGCGCGGCCCGGCACGCGTGCTGTTGCTCGCGTTCATCGGCTTTTTTCGCGCGATTCCGGTGCTGATGCTGATCTTCTGGACGTACTTCCTGATGCCGATGCTGCTGCACATGGACGTGCCGGGGCTCGCGACGGTCGTCTGCGCGCTGGCACTGATCGGCGGCGCGTATCTCGCGCACGCGGTACATGCGGGCATCGTCGCGGCCGGCGACGGGCAGTGGCAGGCCGGGCTGTCGCTCGGGCTCACCCGCTGGCAGACGGTGCGCTACGTGCTGCTGCCGCAGGCGATCCGGATCATGACGCCGTCGTTCGTCAACCAGTGGGTCGCGCTCGTGAAGGACACGTCGCTCGCGTATATCGTCGGTGTGCCGGAACTGTCGTTCGTCGCGACGCAGGTGAACAACCGGCTGATGATCTATCCGGCGCCGATCTTCCTGTTCGTCGCGGCGATCTATCTGGTGCTGTGCACGTCGCTCGACGGCGCGGCGCGCTGGCTGCTGACGCGCCGTCCACGCGCGGAGCGCATGGCGCAGGCGACGACCGAACGCACGGAACCGGCGCGGTGACGGCGTGCTGCGGCACGCATGCATGATGCGCGCGGCAGATTCCCGGTCGTGATGGTCTGCGGATACCCGCAGCATGCCGCGCTGCCGCAGCGCGAGCGGCGGCGGTCGGATCAGGATGCGCTGTAGCTCGAATTGAAGACCGCGCGCAGCGTGGACGGACCGGTCGCGAAGTCCCCCCACAGCGGGCCGTCGCCCGGTGCGAACGCGAACGGCGACGTATTGATCGACGCGAGGCGGCCGCGCCATTGCGCCGCTTCCTGGCGGAACGCGGTGAGCTGCATGTCGGAGAGCCCTGTCTGCGCGTTCGCGAGCGTGACGAGCGGATCGACCGGGTCGTTCGCGATCCGCACTTCGAAGTGCAGGTGCGGGCCAGTGGCCGCGCCGGTCATCCCGACGGAACCGATGCGCTGGCCCTGCTTCACGGTTTCGCCCGTATTCAGCCCGCGCGCGTACGCGGACAGGTGTGCGTAGTACGTCGAATAGCCGTCCGCGTGATCGACGATCACGTAGTGGCCGTAGCCGCCCGGATCGGTGCCGACGAACGACACGACGCCGTCGGCCGCCGCATTGACGGGCGTGCCGGTCGGCGCGGCGAGATCGACGCCGGTATGGAATGCCATCGCCTGCGACAACGGGTGGATGCGTTCGCCGAAGAACGAGCTGATGCGCGTCCACTTGACCGGCATCGTGAACGCGGCCGCTTCAAGCGGTGCGCCGTCGAGCGTGTAGTACGCGCCGTGCCCGGCGCCTGGCGCGCGGAACCAGATTGCGCCGAATGTGCGGCCCGCGACGCGCAGCTCGAGCGCGGTGAGGTGCGGCGTGCCGTTGTCCGTGTCGTACGCGACGCGGTAGTAGTCGCCGCGCTGTGCACTCGCGCGCATCGCGACCTTGCCGGTGACGATATCGCCGAGCTGGATACGCACTTCGGGCGGCACGTCCAGGCGATTCAGCGTATCGGACAGCGTGAGTTCGATGTCGCCGGCACGCATCCCGTGCTGGCGCTCGGGCGGCGCGAACCGGAACAGGCTCGCATAGCCGAGCATGTCGTTGCGATGCGCGCTGAGCGGGGCGAACAGGCCCGGTTGCGGGTTCCGGTCGTTGCCTCCATTGAGTTCGTTGCGCTCGCCGATCGTGCGCGCGAGCTCGCTCGTCACGAAATGCTGAGCGGTAGGAAACGGCGTGTCGGACAGCACGCGCTGCGGCAGCGCGGCGGTGCCGGAATCGACGGCGCCCGGCAGTTGCGAGACGGCCGGCAGTGCGGCGGCGAGACCGAAGGCGGCGAGGGCGCCGAGCACGGCGGCCGGCACGAGCGCACGCACGAGGCGCTGCGCACGGCCGGGCGCGAAAGCATCAAGGGTTGCGGCAGGCTTGACCAAAAGTGTCCACATCCAGGAAAGCGGTTCAAAGAGGTGTGGGCAGAAGCCATCGGCGGCGCATCCGTCGGGCGACGACGGGGCGGGCGACGGGCGTGCAACAAAACAGGCCCTCCGAAGGGCCTGTGTCGTTTCCGTTCGACCCAACTCGCGGGCAGGCCCGCTTCGAACGGCGGCGTGAGTTTGTCGGGTCGAACCTGATTTATCACGAAGACGCTAAAGAAAGATGACCGCGTCAGTCTACCGATGTTCCGAAAAATGTTAAAAATTTTAAAAAGGGTCAGCTCATTCGTTTCGCACTGCGGAAAATCGGGATGGATCGGCATTTGTTGCGCCGTTTTTCGTCAATCTGGCAATTTTTGCGCGCGTACTCGCAGTGCGGCGGAAGTGCGGACTGCATCGAAACCGGCGTCGAGCATCGCTTCGGCGTCGTTCCACAGATTCCCGCGCAGCCGGTTGGTCCAGATCATCGACGCGAACACGCCTTCGAGCAGCGATACCAGATAGACGGCCGCGAGATGCACGTCGACGTCGGCCGCGAGCTCGCCGGCAGCGATCGCGCGGCGCAGCAGTGCCTTCGCGATGCGCAGCATCTGCAACTCGAGCAGCATCCGGCGCCGTTGCAGCGCGCCGTTCTCCTCGCTCTGTTCGCACTTCGTATAAAGGATCACTAGCACGCGCTGCATCGCGCCGGGCTCGCCGCATTGCTGCAGATAGTGCGACGCGGCGCGGCGCAGCGTGCCGAACGCGGGGAGGGTGTCGCCCGCGTCGAAGCCTTCGGACGTGCGTGCGAACGCGCGGTCGCACATCGCCAGACACACTTCCATCTTGTTGCGGTAATGCCCGTAGACGGCGCCGCGCGACATGCCGGCGGCCTCGGCGAGATCCGCCATCGCCGTCTGCGCGACGCCTTTCTCGAGCAGCACGAGCTCGGCAGCGTCGAGGATCCGGTGCTTGATGGCGAGCGATTCTTCCCGGGTCTTGCGAGCCATGTCGTGAATTTCCTTACAGTTTGCTGTCGTTTTATTGAGACAGTATGACGGACGGATTACAAATGCACATATTTAATCAGTCGTGACTGATTATAATCGGCCACCCTGAGCCGCCGCATTGTATCGGCGGCGAACGATCGAGATCACACATATGAACAACAACAAACGTTCGTTGTCGCGCCGCGCCCGGCTGGCACCGCTCGCGCTCGCGGCCCTGCTGGCCGTGGCCGGATGCGGAAAGGGCGAAAAGGGCAAGGCGCAGGAGGCCATCCAGAACGCGACGGTCGTGACGGTCCGTCCGACGGCCGTGCCGATGACCGTCGAGTTGCCGGGCCGGCTCGACGCCTACCGGCAGGCGGAAGTGCGCGCACGGGTCGCGGGCATCGTCACCGCGCGTACTTACGAGGAAGGCCAGGAAGTGAAGCAGGGCGCGGTGCTGTTCCGCATCGACTCCGCACCGCTGAAAGCCGCGCGCGACGCCGCGCAGGGCGCGCTCGCGAAGGCGCAGGCGGCGGCGCTGGCGGCAAGCGACAAGCGCCGCCGTTACGACGATCTGGTGCGCGACCGCGCGGTCAGCGAGCGCGATCACACCGAGGCCGTTGCCGGCGATACGCAGGCGAAGGCCGATGTCGCGTCCGCGAAGGCGGAGCTCGTCCGCGCGCAACTGCAGCTCGACTATGCGACCGTCACGGCGCCGATCGCGGGCCGCGCGCGACGCGCACTCGTCACCGAAGGCGCGCTCGTCGGCCAGGATCAGGCGACGCCGCTCACGACCGTCGAGCAGCTCGACCCGATCTACGTGAACTTCTCGCAGCCGGCCGCCGACGTCGATGCGTTGCGCCGCGCGGTGAAAAGCGGGCGCGCGACGGGCATCGCGCAGCACGACGTCGCGGTGACGCTGTTGCGCGCCGACGGCACGGCGTATCCGCTGAAGGGCAAGCTGCTGTTCAGCGATCTCGCGGTCGATCCGACCACCGATACGGTCGCGATGCGCGCGCTGTTTCCGAATCCGGAGCGCGAGCTGCTGCCGGGCGCATACGTGCGGATCGCGCTGGATGCGGCCGTCGACCAGCGTGCGATCCTCGTGCCGCGCGATGCGCTGCTGCGCACGACCGATCGCACGTCGGTGCGCGTGGTCGACGCGGGCGGCAACGTAAAGGACGTCGAAGTCGTCGCCGACCAGATGAGCGGCCGCGACTGGCGCATCACGCGCGGGCTCGCGGGCGGCGAGCGTGTGATCGTCGACAACGCCGCGCAGTTCGCGCCCGGCACGCCTGTCAAGCCCGTCGAAAAGGCATCGCCGACGCAGGCCGCATCACAGGCGGCCGCCCGTCAAACCTGACCGGTCCGGATAAACCAACATGGCACGTTTCTTCATCGATCGCCCCGTGTTCGCATGGGTGATCGCACTCTTCATCATGCTCGGCGGCGCGTTCGCGATTCGCGCGCTGCCGGTCGCGCAGTATCCGGACATCGCGCCGCCCGTCGTCAGCATCTATGCGACGTATCCGGGCGCGTCTGCGCAGGTCGTCGAGGAATCGGTGACCGCGCTGATCGAGCGCGAGATGAACGGCGCACCGGGGCTGCTGTATACGTCCGCGACGAGCAGCGCGGGGATGGCGTCGCTGTACCTGACCTTCAAGCAGGGCGTAAATGCCGATCTCGCGGCCGTCGAAGTGCAGAACCGGCTGAAGACGGTCGAGGCGCGCTTGCCCGAACCCGTGCGCCGCGACGGCATCCAGGTCGAGAAGGCCGCCGACAACATCCAGCTCGTCGTGTCGCTGACGTCGGACGACGGCCGCATGACCGGCGTGCAGCTCGGCGAATACGCATCGGCGAACGTCGTGCAGGCGCTGCGCCGCGTCGACGGCGTCGGCAAGGTGCAGTTCTGGGGCGCTGAATATGCGATGCGGATCTGGCCCGACCCGGTGAAGATGGCCGGGCACGACCTCACCGCATCCGACATCGCATCGGCCGTGCGCGCACACAACGCGCGCGTGACGGTGGGCGACATCGGCCGCGGCGCAGTGCCGGACAGCGCGCCGATCGCGGCGACGGTGTTCGCCGACGCGCCGCTGAAGACGCCGGCCGATTTCGGCGCGCTCGCATTGCGCACGCAACCCGACGGCTCGGCGCTGTATCTGCGCGACGTCGCGCGCATCGAATTCGGCGGCAACGACTACAACTACCCGTCGTATGTGAACGGCAAGGTCGCGACCGGCATGGGCATCAAGCTCGCGCCGGGTTCGAACGCGGTGGCGACCGAGCGGCGCGTGCGCGCGGCGATGGACGAGCTGTCCGCGTATTTCCCGCCGGGCGTGAAGTACCAGATTCCGTACGAGACGTCGTCGTTCGTGCGCGTGTCGATGAACAAGGTCGTCACGACGCTGATCGAGGCCGGCGTGCTGGTGTTCCTCGTGATGTTCCTGTTCATGCAGAATCTGCGCGCGACGCTGATCCCGACGCTCGTCGTGCCGGTCGCGCTCGCGGGCACGTTCGGCGTGATGTACGCGGCCGGTTTCTCGATCAACGTGCTGACGATGTTCGGGATGGTGCTCGCGATCGGCATCCTCGTCGACGATGCGATCGTCGTCGTCGAGAACGTCGAGCGGCTGATGGTCGAGGAAGGGCTCGGCCCCTATGAGGCGACCGTGAAGGCGATGCGGCAGATCAGCGGCGCGATCGTCGGCATCACGGTGGTGCTGACGTCGGTGTTCGTGCCGATGGCATTCTTCGGCGGTGCGGTCGGCAACATCTATCGGCAGTTCGCGCTCGCGCTGGCGGTATCGATCGGCTTCTCCGCATTCCTCGCGCTGTCGCTGACGCCCGCGTTGTGCGCGACGTTGCTCAAGCCCGTATCCGGCGACCATCACGAGAAGCGCGGGTTCTTCGGTTGGTTCAACCGCTTCGTCGCGCGTTCGACGCAGCGTTATGCGACGCGCGTCGGCGCGATGCTGAAGAAGCCGCTGCGCTGGCTGGTCGTGTACGGCGCTCTGACCGCGGCCGCGGCGCTGATGCTCACGCAGTTGCCGAGCGCGTTCCTGCCCGACGAGGACCAGGGCAATTTCATGGTGATGGTGATTCGCCCGCAAGGCACGCCCCTCGCGGAAACGATGCAAAGCGTGCGCGAGGTCGAGTCGTACATCCGGCACGACGAGCCGGCCGCGTACACGTTCGCGCTCGGCGGCTTCAACCTGTACGGCGAAGGACCGAACGGCGGGATGATCTTCGTCACGCTGAAGAGCTGGCAGGCGCGCAAGGCCGAACGTGATCACGTGCAGGCGATCGTCGCGCGCGTGAACGAGCGCTTCGCGCATACGCCGAACACGACGGTGTTCGCGATGAACTCGCCGGCGCTGCCCGATCTCGGTTCGACGAGCGGCTTCGACTTCCGGCTGCAGAATCGCGGCGGGCTCGACCATGCAGCATTCAGCGCCGCGCGCGAGCAGCTGCTCGCGGCGGGCGGCAAGGATCCGGCGCTCACCGATCTGATGTTCGCGGGCACGCAGGACGCGCCGCAACTGAAGCTCGACATCGATCGCGCGAAGGCGTCGGCGCTCGGCGTGTCGATGGACGAGATCAACACGACGCTCGCGGTGATGTTCGGCTCCGACTATATCGGCGATTTCATGCACGGCACGCAGGTGCGCCGCGTGGTCGTGCAGGCCGACGGGCTGCACCGGCTCGATCCGGGCGACGTGAAGAAGCTGCGCGTGCGCAACGCGCGCGGCGAGATGGTGCCGCTTGCCGCGTTCACGACCTTGCACTGGACGCTCGGGCCGCCGCAGCTCACGCGCTACAACGGCTATCCGTCGTTCACGATCAACGGCTCGGCCGCGCCGGGCCACAGCAGCGGCGAAGCGATGAGCGCGATCGAGCGGCTCGCCGGGAAGCTGCCGGCCGGCGTCGGCCACGCGTGGTCGGGGCAGTCGTTCGAGGAGCGGCTGTCGGGCACGCAGGCGCCGATGCTGTTCGCGCTGTCGGTGCTTGTCGTGTTTCTCGCGCTCGCGGCGCTGTACGAGAGCTGGTCGATCCCGTTCGCGGTGATGCTGGTCGTCCCGCTCGGCGTGATCGGCGCGGTGCTGGGCGTCACGCTGCGCGGAATGCCCAACGACATCTACTTCAAGGTGGGGCTGATCGCGACGATCGGGTTGTCGGCGAAGAACGCGATCCTGATCGTCGAAGTCGCGAAGGACCTGGTCGCGCAGCGCATGTCGCTCGTCGACGCCGCACTCGAGGCGGCACGCCTGCGGCTGCGGCCGATCGTGATGACGTCGCTCGCGTTCGGGGTCGGCGTGCTGCCGCTCGCGTTCGCTTCAGGCGCCGCGTCCGGTGCGCAGATGGCGATCGGCACCGGCGTGCTCGGCGGCGTGATCACGGCGACGGTGCTCGCGGTGTTTCTCGTCCCGCTGTTTTTCGTGATCGTCGGCCGCCTGTTCGACGTCGGCCCGCGCCGACGCGGCGGGGCGCAGCCGGCGACGATGGAGGGTTCGCAATGATGTTTGCGTGTAATGCACGCGCGACGCTGAAGGTTCAACTGGCGCTGGCCGCGGCGCTCGCGCTCGCGGGCTGCTCGCTCGCGCCGCGCGACGAGCGGCCGGCCGCGCCGGTGCCGAGCAGCTACGCGCCGGTCGACGACGGCACCGTGGCCGCCGCCGCGACGCCGGCCGATGCCGCGCTGCTCGACGACTGGCGCGCGTACTTCACCGCCCCGGCGCTGCAGGCGTGGATCGACGCGGCGCTGGCGAATAATCGCGATCTGCGGATCGCCGCCGCACGGCTCGACGAAGCGCGCGCGCTATACGGCGTGCAGCGTGCGGACCTGATGCCGTCGGTCGATGCGAATCTCGGCTACGAGCGCACGCGCCAGTACGACCCGGTCGTGCGCGAGAGCGCGGTGAGCGGGCTGTATCGTGCGGGCGTCGGTGTCAGCGCGTACGAACTCGATCTGTTCGGCCGTGTGCGCAGTCTCTCCGATGCGGCGCTGGCCGAGTATTTCGCGACGGCCGACGCGCAGCGTACGGTGCGCATCGGCGTGATTGCCGAAGTCGCCGGTGCGTACGTGTCCGAGCGTTCGTTGCACGCGCAACTGGCGCTGGCGCGTCGCACGCTCGACGCACGGGAACACATCGCATCGCTCACGCAGCGTCGCTACGCGGCCGGCACGAGCGATGCGATCGAGTTGCGTTCGGCGCAGATGCTCGTCGCATCCGCACGTGCGTCGCAGGCCGCGCTGGAGCGCGAACACGCGCAGACCGTGCGAGCGCTGCAATTGCTCGCGGGCGACTTCGCGCGCGACGTGCCGGCCGGCGGCAGCGCGCTCGACACGCTCGCGATGGCGCCGGTGGCGCCCGGCGCACCGAGCGCGCTGCTCGAACGGCGGCCGGACATCCGGCAGGCCGAGTCGCGGCTCAAGGCCGCGAACGCGCAGATCGGCGCGGCGCGCGCGGCGTTCTTCCCGCGCATTGCGCTGACGACCGACTACGGCTCGGTCAGCGACGCGTTCTCGGGCCTGTTCGCGAGCGGCGCGAGCGTGTGGACGTTCGCGCCGCGCATCACGCTGCCGCTCTTCGCGGGCGGGCGCAATCGCGCGAATCTCGACGTCGCGAACGCACGCAAGCACATCGCGGTCGCGGAATACGAGAAGACCGTGCAGACTGCATTCCGCGAAGTGGCCGACGCGTTTGCCGCGCGTGACTGGATCGACCGGCAACTGGACGCGCAGCAGGACGTCCATACGGCGGACGGCGCGCGGTTGAGGCTCGCCGAGCGCCGCTATGCGGGCGGTGTGGCGACCTATCTCGAACTGCTCGACGCGCAGCGCAGCACGTACGAGTCGGGGCAGGAACTGATCCGGCTCAAGGCGCTCAGACTCGCGAACGCAATCGCGCTGTATCGCGCGCTGGGCGGCGGGTGGGCGCCGGCATCGGCCGACGAGTCTGCCGCGTGATGTCGTAGCCATGCACGGCGACGGGCTGCGACGCGCGGTGACGCGTCGTCGCTGCCCTCGCCGGCGGGGCATTTCTTCTGCCGACGCATCGGCAGAAAGCGGCGACGCCCGCAGCTGTGCGTCGTCGTGATCTTCATTCTTCCGCCCGGTTATCGACCTGAAGCACCGCCTTCGGCTCGTCAGGGGCGCAGCGGCCGATCGGGTCGCCGCGCGGCACGAATCCGTGCCGACTTCCTTCCTTTTCCTTCCTCCGTATCGATGCGCCGATTGTCTCGGCGGTGCGTGGCATTACGTGCGTTTTTCGAAACTGAATTAACGATTAGATTAATTCACATATTGAAATCAATGGGGTGGCAAAGTGTCGCGGTAAAACGTTTGTATCGATTCGCAATCGTTTGCGCGATGGATTTAGGTTGGCGGAAATCGACCATTAATTTCCTGTCATTTGGGAATTTCTGGAATTTTTCGTTGTGAATCGGCAACTGTGGCGGTATCGGACAGGGTTTTGTCATTTGGCTGCATGTGTTCGCGAAGGTCTGTGCTCGCAAGGGACGGCGGGTGATGTTCGACACCGATCCGGAAAAGTATTTGATTTTCAATCGACTTTCTGAAATTAAAAAAGGACTGCAAAAGAAAATTCATGAATTAAAAATTGCAGGGGTGTAATTCATCATAAAGAATGAAAGGACAGCAATGTCATTTTCTATTTAACAATGATTTACAGAATTCTTTCATTGTTATCTCGATAATGCCGCCTCGTGTCGGACGGGAGCCAACCACACGCTGCCTTTTGTATCCGCCACGTCGTCCATTCGCATTGCAACCCATACGGAAAACATGATGAAAAAATCCCTCCTGACCGCTGTCGCACTTGCAGCCCTGTCCACGTCGGCCTTCGCGGACGGCACCGGCACGATCAACTTCACGGGCGAGATCGTCGCGGGCGCGTGCGGCATCGATTCGGGCTCGGTCAACCAGACCGTGAACCTCGGCAAGGTGCCGACGCACGTGTTCAAGCAGGCCGGCGACAAGTCCACGCCGACCAACTTCGACATCCAGCTGACCGACTGCGACACCAGCATCGCGCAGAACGCGTACTTCACGTTCACGGGCTCGTCGAGCTCGGGCCAGCCGAAGCTGATCGCGACGATCGGCTCGGCCACCAATGTCGGCATCCGCCTGCAGGCTGCATCGGGCGAATACCTCGACAACGGCGCCGAGCAAAAGGCACCGACGCTCCTGCAGAACGGCACGAACGTCGCACGCTTCGCGGCCATGTACGAAGCGACGGCAGCCGGCGTGACGCCGGGTACCGCTGACGGCGTCGCGAACTTCACGGTCCGCTATCAATAAGCGTCCGTACCGGGGAAGGGGGGCACCCTTTCCCCTTCTTCCTTTTCCTCCCGCTTTTCTTAGTCGGACTTCCCGGTAGCACCGCGTGCGAATCAGACATTCCTTCCTTTGCGTCTCCGTGCTGGTCGTCGGCAGCCAGAGCCATGCGACGGAATTCAATTCATCGTTTCTGAACATCGACGGCTCGAACAATGTCGACCTGTCGCAGTTCTCGCAGCCCGATTTCACGCTGCCGGGCGAGTACATGCTGGACGTGCAGGTCAACGACCTGTTCTACGGGCTGCAGGCGATCGAGTTCATCGCCGTCGACGATTCGGGCGCGGGCAAGCCGTGCCTGCCTCCAGCGCTCGTCGCGCAGTTCGGGCTGAAGCGCTCGCTCGCGAAGGATCTGCCGCGCTTCCAGGGCGGCCGCTGTGTCGATCTGGGCGCGATCGAAGGCGCGACGGTGCGTTACCTGAAAAGTGACGGGCGGCTCAAGATCACGATTCCGCAGGCCGCGCTCGAATTCACCGATTCGACGTACCTGCCGCCGGAGCGCTGGTCCGAAGGGATTCCGGGCGCGATGCTCGACTATCGCGTGATCGCGAACACGAACCGCAATTTCGGTACGAGCGGCACACAAACGAATTCGATCCAGGCCTACGGGACGATCGGCGCGAACTGGGATGCATGGCGCTTTCGCGGCGACTACCAGGCGCAGTCGAACGTCGGCAACACGGCGTACGCGGACCGCACGTTCCGCTTCAGCCGGCTTTATGCGTTTCGCGCGCTGCCGTCGATCCAGTCGACGGTAACGTTCGGCGACGACTACCTGAGCTCCGACATCTTCGATACGTTCGCGCTGACGGGTGCGTCGATCCGCAGCGACGATCGCATGCTGCCGCCTTCGCTGCGCGGCTATGCGCCGCTGATCTCGGGCGTCGCGCGCACCAATGCGACCGTGACCGTGTCGCAGGCGGGCCGCGTGCTGTACGTGACGCGCGTGTCGCCGGGCGCATTCGCGCTGCAGAACATCAACACGAGCGTGCAGGGCACGCTCGACGTCGCGGTCGAGGAAGAGGACGGCAGCGTACAGCGCTTCCAGGTGACAACGGCTGCCGTGCCGTTCCTCGCGCGCACCGGCCAGTTGCGCTACAAGGCCGCGCTCGGCAAGCCGCGCCAGTTCGGCGGCGCCGGCATCACGCCGTTCTTCGGTTTCGGCGAAGCCGCATACGGGCTGCCGTTCGACGTGACCGTATATGGCGGCTTCATCGCCGCATCGGGCTATACGTCGATCGCGCTCGGCGTCGGCCGCGATTTCGGCGCGTTCGGCGCGGTGTCGGCCGACGTCACGCATGCGCGCGCCCGCCTGTGGTGGAACGGCGCGACGCGCAACGGCAACTCGTACCGCGTGAACTATTCGAAGCACTTCGACGGGCTGGATGCCGACGTGCGCTTCTTCGGCTATCGCTTCTCCGAGCGCGAATACACGAACTTCGCGCAATTCTCGGGCGACCCGACCGCGTACGGCCTGGCCAACAGCAAGCAGCGCTACTCGGCGACGATGTCGAAGCGTTTCGGCGACACGTCGACTTACTTTTCGTACGACCAGACGACCTACTGGACGCGCGCGTCGGAGCAACGCGTCGGCCTGACGCTCACGCGCGCGTTCTCGATCGGCACGCTGCGCAACCTGAACGTCAGCCTGTCGGCATTTCGCACGCAGAGCGCGGGCGCGAGCGGCAATCAGTTCTCGGTCACCGCGACGCTGCCGATCGGCGGGCGCCACACCGTCACGTCGAACCTGACGACGGGCAGCGGCAGCACGAGTGTGAACGCGGGATATATCTACGACGATCCGGACGGCCGCACGTACCAGGTCAACGCGGGCGCGACCGACGGCCGCGCCGCGGCGAACGCGAGCTTCCGCCGGCGCACGTCGGCGTACCAGCTCACCGCACAGGCATCGACGGTCGCGAACGCGTATGCGGCCGCGTCGCTCGAGGTCGACGGCTCGCTCGTCGCGACGCAGTATGGCGTGTCCGCCCACTCGAACGGCAACGCGGGCGACACGCGCCTGCTGGTGTCGACCGACGGCGTGCCCGACGTGCCGCTGTCCGGCACGCTCACGCACACCGATTCGCGCGGCTATGCGGTGCTCGATGGGATCTCGCCCTACAACGTGTACGACGCGACGGTCAACGTCGAGAAGCTGCCGCTCGAGGTGCAGGTGTCGAACCCGATCCAGCGCATGGTGTTGACCGACGGCGCGATCGGCTTCGCGAAGTTTTCCGCCGCGCGCGGCAGCAACTTGTACCTGACGCTGACCGATGCGCTCGGCAAGCCGTTGCCGTTCGGCGCATCGGTGCAGGACGCGGCGAACGGCAAGGAGCTCGGCATCGTGGGCGAGGGCGGCGCCGCCTTCCTGACCCAGGTGCAGCCGAAATCCGTGCTCGCGGTGCGGGCGGGCGAACGCACGCTCTGCACGGTCGACACGCTGCCGAACCAGCTCCAACTCGAAGGCACGCCGATTCCGGTCACGTGCCAGATGCCCGGCGAACCGCATGCAGCGGCCGCGCGGAACGAACGATGACTTCACGGATACTGCGATGAACCATGCTTTTTCCCTTTCCTTCCTGCGGCGCGCGCCGGGCGCGCTCGCCGTCGTGTCCACGCTGTTCGCCGGCACCGCGCATGCGGCGATCGTGCCGGACCGCACGCGCGTGATCTTCAACGAAGGCGAACAGGCCGCGATCGTAACGATCACCAACAAGAGCACGACGTATCCGTATCTCGTGCAGTCGTGGCTCGAGGACGCCGACGGCAACAAGATCACGTCGCCGCTGATGGTCGTGCCGCCGCTGCAGCGCGTCGAGGCGAACGAGCGCAACGTGCTGCGTATCGCGAAGCTGCCCGGCGCCGCGTTGCCGGCCGACCGCGAATCGGTGTTCTACCTGAACATCCGCGAAGTGCCGCCGAAGACCGATACGCCGAACACGCTGCAGATCGCGCTGCACACGCAGATGAAGCTGTTCTACCGGCCGAAGGGCGTGCAGCCCGCGCGCGACGAAGACTGGACGCTGCCGATGACGCTGCGCGTCGATGCGGCCGCGCATCAGCTCGTGTTCGACAACCCGACGCCGTATCACGTGACGGTGGTCGACGTGAGCTCGGGCGCGCAGAAGACGCGCGTGCCGATCGAGCCGGTCATGGTGAACCCGATGAGCACGGCGGACGTGCCGTTCAAGGCCGCGACGCCGGCGACGCTGTTCGTCACGCATATCGACGATTACGGCGGCCAGGTGGCGGTCGAGTATGCGTGCGAGGCCGGTGCCTGCAAGAGCGTGAAGAAATGAGCGGCGTGCGACGCAACGCCATCGCGGTGACGCAGCCTGCCTGGCTCAGGTGGGGCATGCTCGCGCTGTTGATCGGGCTGGCCCAGCCGGCGTGGGCGGTGCGCTGCATTGCGAACGAGGGGGGCACGATGCTGACCGAGGCCATCGGCAACGTCGCGTCGTATCCGACCGATGCACCGGACGGCTACGTGATCTGGGTGTCGCCGCCGCGCACGACGACGGGGTATTGCTACAAGGATCTCGGCGGCGACATGAAGAAGTTCGGCGAGTGGATCTATTTCTACGCGAACCCCGAACAGCAGAATCCGGCCGCGTGGGGGCTCGAGATCGGCATCCGCTATCTCGGCCAGGATTATTTCGGCCGCAGCAGTCAGCCGGGCGACGGCGTACAGACGAAGACGTACGTGGATCCGTGCACGCTGAGCGACGCCGACGTCAAGGCCGGACGGTGCACGCGGTTCCCGCTGAGCATCACGTATCAGGTGGTGGTGCGCAAGCGCGGCAACTGGGTGCAGCCGCCGTCGGACATCTACGCCGTGTTCCAGTTCGACGGCAAGGGTGGCCTGAACTACATCAACCCCAGCTTTCGCTACAAGCTGAGCGGCCTGCGGAACCTGAAACCAACGCCTTGCTTGGTCGACGTGAAGGTCACGCCGGAACCCGGCGTCGTGAAGTTCGGCCAGGTCCAGGCGACCGGCAACGGTTTCTCGCCGGCGGTGCCGCGCAAGTCGTTCAGTCTCGCGCTGACCAAGCAATGCAACGTGGCGCTGCGCGTGGACGGTTACTTCGAGACGTCGCAGACCGTGCGAAACGGGCTGCTCGTGCCGGACTCGAACAGCAACTTCGGGATCGGCATCGAGGACCGCAACGGCACGGCGATCCCGTTCAACCAGCAGTTCGTGCTTGCGCAGATGCCGGGCAGCGTGAACTACCAGAGCGTGACGCTCGACGCGGTGCTGAAGGCGTTCGGAGCGCCGAAGATCGGCCCGTTCAACGGTACGGCGACGATCCGGCTGTTCATCTACTGACGCATGCGGCGCGTGCGCCGCTGCCCGTCAGCATGAAAAAAGCGCCGGGTTGCCGGCGCTTTTTTCAAACTCGCTGCGCGATGCTCAACGCACCCAGCGGCACACCTTGTGGTGGTGGTGCTCGAAGTGGCACACGCGGTGCGGGTGGGCTTCGGCGATGGCCGGCACGAGCACGGCGGCGGCAACGGCGGCTGCGGTCAGGGTCTTGAGTAGCGTCTTCATGTTGAGGTCCTGTCGTTCAGTATCGGATCACGGGAAGGGAAAGGCATTACCACTGCGGTCGCTGATCGTCGTGGTGATCGTCATGACCGCCGGGATGCCGCGCTTCCCAGTCGCGGCGCTCCCAGTAGCGATGTCCGTCCCAGTAGCGATCGCCGTGCCAGCCAATTGTCACTTCGGCCGGGCCGGCAGGGTACGCAACACACCCGGTCAGCATCACGCTGGACAGCGCGCCGACCATGACTGCGGATAACACGATGGTCTTCATGTTGTTCTCCCTTGGAAACAGCAATTCGATCGTACGAGCCCCCAAAATTTCACGTCGTAATAAGTTGCTACCGTAAATGACAAGCCCGCCCGTTTCGTCGGCGTGTTGAAAGATCGTGTCGGTGCCCCGCAAGGCGGCCGCGTGGCCCCGACATTCGGCGCATGCCAGGTCCGGCGCGGATGTTCGATGCATATCGATCGCCGTGCAACTCCTTTCATCATGAAAGCTTCGGCGTGCGGGCCGATTGACGACCGATACACATTCGCCCGGGCGGCGATTCCGCCAATTGATCGGACAAATCCGGATGAGCGAAAGGTAAATCGGGTAATGTGATTGAGAATGATTTGCGTTTACGTTAAATTGCGCTATCTCGGAATTTGACGGAGCAGATCGATGGCAATGGCGGAAGTGCTCGAACGACCGGCGGCGGCAACGGCAAACCCGTTCCTCGGCAGTTATCCGGACCTGCCGCCGCGCGCCGCGCAGCGTGCGAACCGGGCCGCGGAGCGGCAGGTGCAGGGTGCGCTGCTCGACGTGCTGATTTCCCATCGGGCGATGCTGGTCAACGTCGCGCGCGGTTTCGTCGGCTGCGCGAGCCGGGCCGAGGACGTCGTGCACGACGTGTTCGTGAAGCTCGTCGAATTCCCGAACCAGGATGCGGTGCGTCAGCCGGTCGCCTACGTAACGCGGATGGTGCGTAACGCCTCGATCGACGCGTGCCGCCGGCAAAGCCTCGAGAACGTCTATCACACGGAAGAGGACGACGGCTTCGACGTGCCGTCGCCGGAGCCGACGCCCGAAGCCGCGCTGCTGACGCGCGACACGCTGCGCCGCGTATGGGCCGCGCTCGACGACCTGCCGGCGCGCAGCCGCGCGGCGTTCGAGATGGTGCGGTTGCGCGAGGAAACGCTGCAGACCGCGGCGCGCGCGCTGAACGTGTCGCAGACGCTCGTGCATTTCATGGTGCGCGACGCGGAGCGGCACTGCGCGGAATGTCTCGACGCGTGCCATCGCGGCGTCGCGTGCCCGGTGTTTCTCGGCGGTCGTGCGCGGCGGCGGTAAAAAATCGCGCCGGCCAATCGTCTTCAAAACAGGAGCGGCCAATGCGACAGTTCCGACAGTTCGCCGGGTTCGCCGTTTCGCCTCCTTCAACCGTCTTCCGCTTTTTTTCGATCATGACGCAAGCCACGACGCCTTCCTCCGACATCGACGACCTGGTCCACACGGTCGTCATCAACGACGAAGAACAGTATTCGATCTGGCCGACGTTCCGGCCCGTGCCGGCCGGCTGGCGCGAGGTAGGCGTGCGCGGCACGAAGGCCGAGTGTCTCGCGCACATCGAAACCGTCTGGACCGACATGCGCCCGGCGAGCCTGCGCCGCGCGATGGACGGCGAGCGCGCATCGCGCGCGTCGTGACCCGCTGCGCCGGGATCCGGCGCGCCACCTGAAGAGGACGTTGCATGACCCTGCTTTCGTTGCCGACGCTCGACGACCTGCGTATCGAGCCGGGGCTGCCCACCGTCGTGTCGCCGCGCAGCGCCGACGGCATGTCGATCGACGAAGTCGCGCCGCTCGCGCACGCCATCGCGGCCGACACGCTCGAACGGGCGGGCGGTTTGCTGTTCACGGGCTTTCACGTGCCGTCGATCGACGCGTTCCAGCAGTTCGCGGCATCGTTCGGCGATCCGCTGATCGGCTATGAATACGCGTCGACGCCGCGCAGCCAGGTCGAAGGCGCCGTCTACACGTCGACCGAATACCCGCCGCACCGCGCGATTCCGCTGCACAACGAGCAGTCGTATACACGCGAATGGCCGCTGCGGATCTGGTTCCATTGCGCGCAGGCGGCGCCCAAGGGCGGCGCGACGCCGATCGCGGACAGCCGTGCCGTCTGTCGCACGCTCGATCCGGCGCTGGTTGCTCGCTTCGAGCAGCGCGAGCTGCTGTACGTTCGCAACTTCGGCCAGGGGCTCGACCTGCCGTGGCAGCAATCGTTCGGCACCGACGAGCCGTCCGAGGTCGAACGGATGTGCGCGGCGCGCGGCATCGAATGCGCGTGGCGCACCGACGACGACGGCGAACTGCTGTTGCGCACCCGCGAACGCTGTCAGGCCGTTGCGCGTCATCCGCGCACCGGCGATCGCGTGTGGTTCAACCAGGCGAACCTGTTTCACCTGTCCGCGCTCGACGACGACATGCAGGAAGCGCTCGTCGACGCGGTCGGGCTCGAGAACGTGCCGCGCAACGTGTACTACGGCGACGGCGCGCCGCTCGAGGCCGACGCGCTCGCGGAGATCCGCGGCGTGCTCGATCGCCAGCGCATCGTGTTTCCGTGGCGCACGGGCGACGTGCTGATGCTCGACAACATGCTGACCGCGCATGCGCGCGACCCGTTCGAAGGGCCGCGCAAGGTGGTCGTCGCGATGGCGCAGAGTTACACGGTCCCGCGCGCGACCGAACGGAGGACCGATGACGTGTAATACCGCCGCGCTTGCCGCGCGCGGGCTGACGGTGGGTTATCGCGACCATGTCGTGATCGACGGGCTGGACCTGTCGATCGCGGCCGGCCGCGTAACGGCGCTGTGCGGGCCGAACGGCTGCGGCAAGAGCACGCTGTTGCGCACGCTCGCGGGCCTGCAGCCCGCGCTTGCCGGGCAGGTCGACGTGAACGGCCAGCCGCTCGCGTCGTTTCGCCGTCGCGCGCTCGCGCGCGAACTGACGATGCTCGCGCAGTTCAACCAGATTCCGTCGGGACTCACCGTGCGCGAACTCGTCGCCTACGGGCGCTACGCGTACGGGGGGTTCCTGCGCGGGCTGTCGCGCGCCGACCATGCGGCGATCGACGAGGCGCTCGATACGAGCGGCCTGGCGGGCGACGCGGAGCGCGACGTCGGCGCACTGTCGGGCGGCGAACGGCAACGCGCGTGGATCGCGATGGCGCTCGCGCAGCAGGCGCCGATCGTGCTGCTCGACGAACCGACGACCTATCTCGACATCCATCACCAGCTCGACATCCTCGATGCGCTGCGCACGCTGAACCGTACGCGCGGACTGACGATCGTGTGGGTGCTGCACGACCTGAACCAGGCGGCCGCGTACAGCGACGAAATCGTGCTGATGCGCGCCGGCCGCCTCGTCGCGCAAGGCACGCCCGACGCGATGCTCGATCCCGCGCGGTTGCGTGCTGCGTTCGGCGTCGACATGCTGAAGCTCGCGCATCCGCAGACGGGCGCGCCGATGTGCGTGCCGGCCTACGGGCCGGCGGCGGCCGGCGCAGCGCACGCGGCGGGCGCACTCGACCGGGACGTCGCGGTATGACGACGTTCGCGATGCGCAAGCGTCTCGCGGCGAGCGGGCAGGGCGCTGCGGCCGGCCGTCGGGCCGGTGCGATCGCGCTCGGCCTCGTCGCGCTGATCGCGGTGCTGGCCGTGCTGCGTGTGGCCCCCGACCTGCGCGTGTGGTGGAACGCGGCGCCGGGCAGCGACGCCGCCGCGCTCGCCCACGTGTTTCTGTTCGACCTCAATCTGCCGCGCGTCGCGGCCGCGCTGGTCGCGGGCGGCTGCCTCGGCATCGCCGGTGCGCTGTTCCAGTCGCTCACGCGTAATCCGCTCGCTTCGCCCGATCTGCTCGGCGTGACGGGCGGCGCACAGCTGGGGCTGCTGGCGGCGATGCTGGTCCCTGCACTCGCCGGTGTCGCATCGGTGCCGCTGCTGTTCGTCTGCGGGCTGATCGCCGCCGCGTGCGCGATCGTCGCGGCCGGCGGCTGGCGCGCGACGCCGCTGCGGCTCGTACTCGCCGGCAGCGTCTGCATGCTGCTGTTCGCCGCGCTGTCGACGCTCGTGCTCGCGTTTTTCGAGCAGAACATCGCGGGTGCCGCGCTGTGGACCAACGGCAGCCTCTATCAACCGGGCGCGGCAGGGCTTGCGCTCGTCGCGCGCTGGCTCGTCGTGCCGCTGCTCGCGCTGCCGTTCGTGATCCGGCCGCTGAATCCGCTCGCGCTCGGCGACGATGCGGCGGCCGCGGCCGGCGTGCGCGTCG
>NZ_JAGIXF010000075.1:0-31890 GCF_021483755.1 Burkholderia sp. WTPI3
GGCGTGCCGCCGGCCAGCCACTCCGTCAACTGCGCGCGCTGCGGCTCGCCCAGCGTGTCGCCGAGCAGCAGGCGCTTCATCATGTCGACCATCGCGACCGGCGTCGACGTATCGCGCACGTCGTGAGGCGCGGCCTCGTTCAGCTCGGGTTCCCAGCGGTCGAGGCGGAACGTGGTGTCGCCGCTCTCGTGTGCGAACGCGGTCACGGCCTGCGGGCCGCCGAGCACGTTCATCAGCAGGTTGCCCGCGCCCTTGTCGCCCGACTGCAGCAGCGCGACGCACAGCTGCGCGATCGTCATCCCCGTGTCGACGTGGCTTTCCGTGACCGGCGAGCCGGCCACGACGTCGTAGCGGCGATACAGGATGCGGCGCGGCAGCAGCGATGCGTCGAGCGCGCCGCGCGCGAGTATCGCGGCGGCGGCGGAAACCGCATAGGTACCGCACAGCGGGAAGCGCTCGCGTGCGTGATACGCGATGCGCGTGCCGTTCGACGTATCGAGCACGGCGACGCCGAGCCGGCCGTTCGATGCTTTTTCGAGCGTGGCGAGATCGGCTTGCGCGGCGTGGGCGCGCCCCTGGTCGGCCACGGGCGCCGACGAGCACGCCGCGACGAACGGTGCGGCGACGGCGGCGAGCAACAGCGAGCGGCGTGTCGGAGAGTGTTCCATGGATATCTGGTGTTCTGTCGGAAACGGTGGCACGAAGCAACACAGGTGCGCAACGCGACAACTCAACGATGCGCGCCGGTTCACGCCGACGGCCGGCTCGCGGCGGCCATTGGCCGCGCATCCCCGAAAGACGTCCGTCTGCCCCGATGAACGGGGTCGCATGAACAGGTTCTAGCGTAGCAGCGAGTGCGCCCGCGTTCCAGCAGCGCGACGCACGTCAGCCTTGCGACGACGGCAGGTAAGGCATCGGATTGACCGGCTTGCCGTCGCGCCGCACCTCGAATAGCAGCGCGACGCGCGAGTTGTCGAGATCGCCCATCTCGGCGATCTCGTCGCCCCGGTGCACGATGTCGCCGGTTTTCACCAGCAGCTTGCGGTTATGCGCATACGCCGTCAGAAAATCCGCGTTGTGCTGGACGATGATCAGACTGCCGTAATCGTTCAGGCCCGTACCCGCATACATCACGCGTCCGTCGGCCGCCGCACGGACCGGGTCGCCGGACCGCCCGGCGATCTGGATGCCGCGGTTCTGCCCGGGCCGGAACGCGTCGACGATCCGCCCTTGCGCAGGCCACGTGAGCGTGACCGCTCCCGCGTGCCGCTTCGTTTCCTTCACGACCTGCCGGTCGCTCGAGGCCGATGCACCGGTCGCCGCATCGCTCGCGGCAGCGGCCTGCTGTGTGCTGCCGGTCGAACCCGGCGCCTGCAACGGCTGCTGCCGGACGATACGCAGCACCTGCCCCGTACGCAGCGTGCTGCGCGCGTCGAGCCTGTTCCAGGTGCGCAACTCCGCCACGCTGCAGTCGTTCGACGACGCGATGCCCGACAGCGTGTCGCCGCGCTTCACGACGTACTTCTGCGCGACGAGGATCGGCGCCTGCGCTGGCGCGGCCGGCGCGGCAGCCGACGGCGCCGCGGCAGACTGACCCGGCGGCGCTGAACCCGCCATCGTGTCGCTTGGCGCAACGGACTGCGTGCTTGCACAACCGGCCATGACGAGCACGGCGGCCAGGCCCGACAACCACGCCGCCTTGCGGTAAATCTCGTGCTGTTTCATGGACGATCGGTTCCGGTTTGACAATCTTTCAAGCATCTCAAAAACGGAACGACCGACGTGTAACCGGATGCAAACAATGATGACAAACGATCACGAACCCGGCACCAAAGCGGCTTTATTGCCAAAAATACGATCAAATTCGGAATAATTTGACAGCCCTCTACTCATCAGGCGAAGGAAATTTCGCGATACGCCGTTATTTCGAATAGCTTTCGATAAACTGGCAGGCGCGCCGGACAGCGAAACCCGCCCGCACCGCCCGCTCGGCTCAGCGCAACCAGTCCACCAGTTCGGCGCACGCCCACGCGACGCCGATGCACAGGAACAGCAGGTGCAGCGCGATCTTGAACGACACCACCCACGACGAATCGACTCGCATGACAGTCTCCCCTGATTGATATGCGGTCATGATCCGGGATCGATCGTGCCCCGAAAATGCGGAACCGGCGAACGGGGCCTCAAGCGCAGCCTGAGACCGCGGCTGCAGTTCCTGCTAACTTATCGGCCATTCCAATCCTTACGCGCCCCCGCCCGACCATGCGCTTCGACCTGACCGACCTGCGGCTTTTCCTGAACATCTGCGAGGCCGGCACGATCACCAGCGGCGCCGAGCGCACTCACATCACGCTGCAGGCCGCGAGCGAGCGCATTCGCGGGATGGAGGACGAGCTCGGCGTGCCGCTGCTGCACCGGACCAAGTCGGGCACGCAGCCGACCGACGCCGGCCTTGCGCTCGAACACCACGCGCGCACCGTGCTGCAGCAGATCGACCACATGCGCGGCGAACTGCAGCAATACGGCCAGGGGCTGCGCGGGCACATCCGGCTGCTGTGCAATACGGCATCGCTGAGCGAGTACCTGCCCGATGCGCTCGCCGCGTATCTGCCGCACCATCCGAAACTGTCGATCAGCGTCGAGGAACGCTCGAGCCAGGAGATCGTGCATGCGATCCGCAACAAGACGGCCGAGGTCGGGATCGTCGCGGATTCGGTCGGGCTCGGCGGGCTGGAACAGAAGCCGTTCCGCGAGGACTGGCTGATCGCCGTCGTGCCGGCCGCGCACGCGCTCGCAGCGCGCGACAAGGTCGGGTTCGACGAAATCGTCGACGCGGATTTCATCGGGCTGACCGACGGCAGCGCGCTGCAGGTCCATCTCGCGGATCAGGCACGCGCGCTCGGCAAGCGGATCCGTTACCGTGTGCAGTTGAAGAGTTTCGACGCGATCTGCCGCATGATCGAAAGCGGCGTCGGAATCGGCATCGTGTCGCGCCATGCGGCCGAGCGGGCGACGCAGACGATGGACGTGCGGCTCGTCGAGCTGTCCGACGCGTGGAGCCACCGCAAGCTGACGCTCTGTGCGCGATCGTTCGATGCCCTGCCGAAATACACGCAGGCGTTCGTCGCGTTCCTCTCGGGCGAGACCGCGTCGCGGTAGCGCGCGCCGGATCCGGCGCCCCCCCATCGATACCTACGGAGGCATGGCCATGGCAGAAACCGATCTCGCTACCCGCTACCGCGCGTATATCGACTGCCTGAACCGGCAGGACTGGGCGGCGCTCGGCGAGCACGTCGCCGACAACGTGATTCACAACGACCGGCCGCTCGGGCTATCCGGTTATCGCGCGCTGCTGGAGCAGGACTTCCGCGACATTCCGGATCTGCACTTCGACATCCGGCTGCTGGTGTGCGAACCGCCGCGCGTCGCGTGCCGGCTTCGCTTCGCGTGTGCGCCGAAAGGGACGTTCATGGGACTCGCCGTCGACGGCACGCGTGTCACGTTCGCCGAGAACGTGATCTACGAATTTCACGACGGCAAGATCCGGCAGGTGTGGTCGGTGATCGACAAGGCGGCGATCGAAGCGCAACTGTGAAGACGCCGGCCGCCGCGACGTTCATCGCAGCCCCGACGCGGCCATGTATGCGCCGAGCGCGATCATCCCGGCGAAGAAGCAGCGCTTGAACGCCTTCTCGCTCATCACGCGGCGCGCATACTGGCCTCCGACCATCCCCGCGAGCGCCGGCACGAGCGCCAGCGCCGATACGCCGAGATCGACCGTCTGCAGTGCGCCCGTCACGCGCAGCTGCAGGCCGAGCGCGATCGTCGACGCGGTAAACGACAACCCGAGCGCCTGGATCAGATCGTCCTTCGACAGGCGCAGCGCCTGCAGGTACGGCACGGCCGGCACGACGAACACGCCGGTCGCAGCTGTCACGACGCCGGTCAGGTAGCCGACCACAGCCGACAACCCCTTTTCGTGACGCCCCGGCGCGGGCAGCCGCGCAGCGGCGAGCCCCCAGCAGCCGTACGCGATCAGCGCGACGCCAAGCGCCGCGTGCGTCCACGCGTTGCCGGCCGCTAGCGCGGGCAGGCCGCCCGTCAGCGTGCCGATCGTCAACCCGACGAGCAGCGGCCACAGACGACGCAGCAGCGGCCCGAACGACGGCCCCAGCCACAGCTGCCACACGTTGGTGACGAACGACGGCACGAGCAGCAGGCTCGCGGCCGCCGACGGCGGCATCGCCAGCGTGAGCAGCCCCATCGCGATCGTCGGCAACCCCAGGCCGATCATCCCCTTGACCGCACCCGCCAGCAGAAAGACCAGCACGATGATCGTCAGCGTATGAATATGCATGAATGGCATTCCGTCCGGTTGAATACGGCGCCGATGGTGAATCACCTTCGCGCCGCCGGCCATCTGGCTTTGCCTGAGGCTGGCTCGGGCCCGTCCGACGTGCCTCGTCATCCGGCCAGCCGCGTCGTTCATGCACCGTGCGCCGGCCCCCGGCCCTGCTCGCTGTCGAGGTGCGCCATCTGCGCGGCCGGATAACGCTCGCCGGCAGCCGCCCCGGCGGGAACCGCCGCTTCGATGCGCGCGAGATCATTGACCGTTAGTTGCAATTTAGACGCCTGCAACGCGTCCTGCAGTTGGGTGCGCTTGCGTGCGCCGATCAGCGGCACGATGTCGTCGCCGCGCGACAGCGCCCATGCGATCGCGATCTGCGCGGGATTGCTGCCCTTCTCGCCGGCAATCGCGCGCAGCGCGTCGACCAGCGCAAGGTTGTGCGCGAGGTTCTCGCCCTGGAAGCGCGGGCTGGCCGCGCGGAAATCGCGCTCGCCCTGCCGCGCCGCGCTCCAGCCGCCGCCGAGCAGCCCGCGCGACAGCACACCATACGCGGTCACGCCGATCCCCAGTTCGCGACAGGTCGGCAGGATGTCTGCCTCGATCCCGCGCGACAGCAACGAGTACTCGATCTGCAGGTCGGCGATCGGCGCGACGGCCGCCGCGCGGCGGATCGTGTCGGCGCCGAGTTCCGACAGACCGATATGGCGCACGTAGCCAGCCTTCACGAGATCGGCGATCGCACCGACCGTCTCCTCGATCGGCACGGCCGGATCGACGCGAGCGGGCCGGTAGATGTCGATATGGTCGGTGCCGAGCCGCTTCAGCGAATACGCGACGAAGTTCCGGATCGCCTCGGGCCGCGCGTCGTAACCGGCGAACGCACCGGCCGGATCGCGCAGCGCGCCGAACTTCACGCTGATCAGCACCTGGCCGCGGGTCCGGCCGCGCAGCGCATCGCGAATCAGCATTTCGTTGTCGCCCATCCCGTAGAAGTCGCCCGTATCGAGCAATGTGACCCCGTTGTCGAGCGCCGTGTGCAGCGTCGCGATGCTCTCATCGCGATCCGCCGGCCCGTAGAAATCCGACATCCCCATGCAGCCGAGTGCAATCGCCGAAACCTGCGGGCCCGTGCGGCCCAGTTGACGCTTGTCCATGTCCGTTTCCTTGCAGTGGTGAGTGAATGAGCCGGATTCTGGACGCATTGCCGCACGCGATAAACGCGAAACACCCAACCAAATCATTCGACGCTGATTAACAATGGAGCCTCTGCCCATTCCCCAACGCCCCGCCCCGCATGGATCATCTGCAAGCAATGCGCATCTTTGCGCGCGTCGCCCACCTCGGCAGCTTCACGAAGGCGGCCGAGCAACTGCAATTGCCGCGCCCGACGGTGAGCAATGCCGTCCAGTATCTGGAAAAACACCTGAGGGTGCGCCTGCTGCAGCGAACCACCCGGCGCGTCGCACTGACCGTCGAGGGTGCGACCTACTACGAGCGCTGCACGCGGTTGCTCGCCGATCTCGACGACGCCGAGACGCTGTTCGAAGAAGCCGGCGCGGCGCAGCGCGGCCTGATCCGCGTCGACCTGCCCGAGCGCTTCGCGCTGAACGAAGTGATTCCGGCGCTGCCGGATTTCCACGCACGCTATCCCGACCTGCGCGTCGTGCTGAGCACGTCCGACCGCTTCGTCGATCTCGTCGCCGACGGGATCGACTGCGCGGTGCGGGTCGGCGTGCTGTCCGACACGTCGCTCGTCGCGCGGCGCATCGGCGAGATGGCGCAGATCAATTGCGCGTCGCCCGGCTATCTCGCGCAATACGGCACGCCGCGCTCGCCGGACGATTTGCCCGACCACCTCGCGGTCGGCTATTTCTCGAACCGCACGGGCCGCGAGCTGGACTGGGAATATGCGGATATGGATTCGGGCGAGCTGCATAAGGTGAAGATGCGCAGCGTCGTCTCGGTCAACAGCTCGCAAGCGTATCTCGCATGCTGCGTCGCGGGCCTCGGGCTGATCCAGGCGCCGCGCGACGGGCTCGCGCCGCTCATCGAAGACGGTTCGCTGGTCGAGGTGCTGCCGGAATGGCATGCCCCGCCGCTGCCGGTGTCGGTCGTGTTTCCGCACGGCCGACATCTGGCGCCACGCGTGCGGACCTTCGTCGACTGGCTCGCGCAAACGCTCGGCGGCCCGCACCGGGCGGCATGACGGCCGCCGCCGGGGCGATCAGGCCCCGGCCCGGTATCGCGCACTCAGAACTTGTGGCGGATCGCGGCGCGCACCGCGAACTGGTTCGACGACGACGACGGGCCGTCGGTGCCGACGACGTAACCGCCGTCGGCCGCGGTGCCCGTCTTGTCGCCGGCAACCTTCTGCCATGCGCCCTGCAGGTACACGTCGGTGCGCTTGGACAGGCTGTAGTCGGCCATCAGGCCGACCGTATGGTATTTCGGGCTGAGCGCGCCGGACGCCGCGTCGAACTTGCCGTCCGTGTACACGTACTGCGCGCCGAGGTAGAAATCGGGCGTGAGCTGGTACTTGCCGTTGATTTCGAAGTTCTGGAATTTCGTCGCGGTGAGCCCAAGGCCGGCGAACGTCGCCGCCGGCAGGTAAACGGTCGACACCGGGTTCTTCATGTCGGCCTTCGTATACACGAAGCCGACCGTCGCCGGCCCGAACGTGTAGTTGATGCCGCCGCCGAAGATGCGCAGGCGGTCGGCGACGAAGTTCGCGTCGTCCGCCGCGATCGCGCCCGCGCTGCCGACGCCCGGGCTGTTCGCCTGCAGATACGCGGCCGCGACCTGCAACCCGGCCAGCGAATACTGCGCGCCGACGCTGTACTGCCGATTGGTCGAGAAGCCGGTGCTGTTGCTGAAGCTGTAGGTGCCGCCGAAGGTCAGCCCGTTCCAGTCGGGGCTCGCGTACTTGACCGTGTTGTTGACGCGGAACGAGTTGTCCGTGTTGTCGTTGTCGAACGGATGCGAGAACAGCGTGCCGCCCCAGTTGCCGTTCGCGGTCAGCGGCGCGAGATAGTCGACGACGGAGTCGTACTGGCGGCCAAACGTCAGCGTGCCGAAGCGCGACGCGCTCAACCCGACGAACGCCTGACGGCCGAACATCCGGCCGCCCTGGTTGAACCGGCCGTTGTTCACGTCGAAGCCGCTTTCCAGCGTGAAGATCGCCTTCAGCCCGCCGCCCAGGTCCTCGCTGCCTTTCAGGCCCCAGCGGCTGCCCTGCGCATAGCCGCTCGCAAGCTGGTAATCCGCTTTTCCGACCCCGTTCACGTTCACGTTGTTCGTGTAGTTGAAGCCTTCGTCGATCAGGCCGTACAGCGTGACGCTGTCCTGCGCGAAGGCCGGCGCGGCGAACGCTGCCAGCGCGGCGGCAAAAATGGCGTGCTTCTTCATGACGGATCTCCGGAGCCGGGTGCCGGGCAGGCCTTGCGCCCGGCGAATCGTTTGTCTGTTTATATGTAACTGGCCCGCAGGGCGGACAACGCGGTATGCGGCCGCGAGGACAAAATGGTGTCACGTCGCAAACCAGCCGTCCATCGGGGACGTAGAGCCGGCATGCAAAGCGTTGCGCTCGTCCAACTGCCCGGCCCGCCTGCCTGCCCGACCGAGCTTGCCGGCCGCGGCTGACCGGCCCGCCATCCGCATAAACCCGGGCGATGTCGCATCGATGGCACAATGCGCATCCGTTCGTCATTTCTCCACGAAGTCATGCTTCACCCCGATTCACGCGCGGCAGCTGCCAGCCGCGCACGCGGCGCACGCCGGGAGGCGGCCCGATGACCGCCGCCGCCCGGCCCGGCCGCTACGCCGAGCTCGATTTCTTCCGCGGACTCGTGCTGCTCGTGATCGTCGTCGACCACATCGGCGGCAGCATCCTGTCGCGCGTGACGCTGCATGCGTACGCTCTGTGCGATGCGGCCGAGGTGTTCGTGTTCCTCGGCGGCTTCGCCACCGCCATCGCGTACAACGCGCTCGCCGAGCGCCACGACGAGGCCGCCGCGCGCCAGCGCTTCATCCGGCGCGCGTTCGAGATCTATCGCGCGTTTCTGGTGACGGCCGGCCTGATGCTGTTGATCACGGCCGTGCTAAACGCATTCTCGATCGACGGCCCGAACATGCCGACCAACGATCTCGACGGCCTGCTCCACAAGCCGCTCGCGGCGCTGCGCGACATCCTGCTGTTCCGCCGCCAGCCGTATCTCGCATCGGTGCTGCCGATGTACGCGTTCTTCGCGCTGCTCGTCCCGCTCGCGCTGCCGCTCGCGCGCACGCAACCGTGGTTGCTGCTCGCGTTCAGCGGATCGCTGTGGTACGCGGCGCCGCATGTCGCGCGCTTCCTGCCGACAGTCGAAGGCATGCCGTGGGACTTCAATCCGTTCGCGTGGCAATTCCTGTTCGTGTTCGGTGTGATCGCGCGCTGCCAGCCGGTGTACCAGACGCTCGCGCCGAAACCGCAGGGCTGGCTGCTCACGGCCGCGGCGCTCGCGATCGTCGCGGCTGGCGCGTACTACCGGCTGCGCGTCGAGCCGTTCCCGACCGATCCGTCGATCAAGCAGAACCTCGGCGCGCTGCGGCTCGGAAACTTCCTCGCGATCGCATGGCTCGCGGCCAAGCTCGTGCACCTCGGGTGGATGAAGAAAGTCGCACACGCGATGCCGTGGATCGGCACGATCGGCCGGCAGGGGCTGCTGTGCTTCGTCGCCGGCACCTGCATCTCGCTCGCGGTCGATTCGCTGCTGTACCAGGCGACCGAAGGCTATCTCGACGTGCCGCTCGGCCTGACCGCCGACGTCGTCGCGATCGGCTTGCTGTATCTCGTCGCGAAGCTCTATGCGCCGTTCGTGTCGCGACTGCCGTTCCCGCTCCGTTCGCGGCGATGACGCACCGCGCCATCACCCACCGCTGCTACGATAGCGGGCGCCCTACCTGAAACAATTCGCCATGCGCCGACTTGCCCTTCCGTTCGCCGTCGCCCTGCTCGCCAGCTCCGTCGCCACCGCCCATGCCACCCAGGGCGCGACCGCGACAACGCCTGCCTCGCCGTCGACGGTCCAGGCCGCCCCGTCGGTGCCGGCCGCGCAGGAAGCACCGGTCAATCCCGGCAGCAGCATCGTGCTGCGCTCGTTTCGTTCGGCGTCGCTGAAGCGCGACTGGTCCTATACGGTCTACCTGCCGCCCGGCTACAACCCGGAGGGCGCGCGCTATCCGGTGATGTACCTGCTGCACGGCAATGCCGGCAACGCGAACGACTGGATCACGCAGGGCCGGCTACAGGCCACGACCGACACGCTGATCGAACGCCACGAGATTCCGCCCGTCGTGATCGTGATGCCGCAAGGCGGCACCGACTGGTACGTCGATCGCAAGGAGAAGATGCAGAGTGCGTTTCTCAACGACCTGCTGCCGGAAGTCGAAGCGCACTTCGCGGTATCGAACCAGCGCGCGGGCCGCGCGATCGGCGGCGTGTCGATGGGCGGTTTCGGCGCGCTGCGTTTCTCGCTGCTCGAGCCGGGCCTGTTCTGCGGCGCGATGCTGCTCAGTCCCGCGATCTACGCGAACGAGCCGCCGCTCAATTCCGCCGCGCGCTACGTCGGCGTATTCGGCGACCGGCAGTTCGATCCGCGCGTGTGGCACGAGCTCAACTACCCGACGCTGATGCGCGGCTATTTCGCGCGCAACTGGCGCGTGCCGATGTTCATCGCGGCCGGTGACGACGACCTGACGATCCAGGCGGAATCGAGCGTGCTGTACACGCACCTGCGGCGCGCGCAGAACGCGGCCGAGTTGCGCATCGTCGGCGGCGGGCATACATGGGAAGTGTGGCGCGGATTGCTCGGCCAGGGCCTGAAATACGCGCTCGAATGCGTGAAGTGACGAAGCCCGGTCGCGCGCCTGACGCGTCACCCTTCACGTCATCCCGAGCTGCACTGCGCCGCGTCCTCCGGCGCGATGTGTGTGGCGGCGCACCGCCTGGTGCAACGCTCAGTTCCACGCATGGCGCGCCGGACGCACGCCATTCAGGTAGTAGTTGCCGACGAGGTGATATTTCCAGCGCACCGGATCGTGCAGCGTATGCGTGCGCGCGTTGCGCCAGTGGCGATCGAGATTGTGTTCGGCCAGCGTCGACTGCGTGCCTGCCAGCTCGAACAGCTTCTCGCCCGCGAGCAGCGCGATTTCCGTCGTCAGCACTTTCGCTTCGCCGACGGCGACCGATGCGCGCGCAACGTCGTCGTCCGTCACCGTGCCGCGTGCCCCGATCTCGTCCAGCGTGCGCGCCGCGCGTTCGAGCAGCGCTTCCGCCGCATGAAGCTGGATGTGCAGCCGGCCGATTTCGCGCACGATCAGCGGATCGTCGGTGGCCCGCTCAACACCGCTGTCGACCCACGGACGCGTGCGGGTGCGCACGAACGCCTCGGTATCGGCGATGGCCGCCTTCGCGATTCCTGCATCGATCGCCGCCTGGATGATCTGCGACAGCGGGCCGTTGAGCGTCGGCTCGTCCGATACGCGCTGTGCGGGCAGCACATGCGACGCCGGCACACGCACGCGATCGAGCACGACCGTGCCGCTCGCGGTCGTGCGCTGGCCGAAGCCCGACCAGTCGTCGATCACGGTGAGCCCGGGCGTCGGCTGCGGCACGTATGCGAGCCACGCCTGCTGCGCATCGTCGAGGCCGAGCACCGGCACGTAGTGCGCGAACAGCGCGCCCGTCGAATAGAACTTCGTGCCGTCGACGACATGGTCGTCGCCGTCACGGCGCACGCGCGTCTTCAGGTCGAGCACGTGCTTCGTACCCTTCTCCGAAAAGCCGTTGCCGAACCGCTTGCCGCTCAGGATCTCCGCGAAGAAATGACGCTTCTGCGCATCGGTGCCGACCAGCGCGATCACGTCGACCAGCCCGAAATGATTTTGCGGCAACTGCCCGAGCGACCCGTCGGCCGCTGCGACGATCTTGATCACCTCGGTAAGCGTCACATGCGACACGCCCGCGCCGCCGTAAGCCTTCGGCACCGTGATCGCCCACAACCCCGACTGCGAGAACCACTCGATCTCGTCGCGCGGCAACCGGCGCTCGCGATCGCGGGCGGACGCGCCTTGCGCGAGCCGCTGCGCCAGCGCATGCGCGGCCGCGATCGCCTGTGCGTCGTCGGCGATCACGCGGGCGACCTGCGGTTTCGCGTCGGCCGGCAGCTCGTGAATCGTGGCGTTCGTATCGGACATCGGGCTCTCCTGATGGATGACGAAAGCACTGAATCTAGCAGTGCATCGCGGGCCGGCAAACCGAGCGATTCTCGTAACGTTATTCCTTCGGATAACAAACGACACGATGCGGCACGGCGCTCGATTCCACGCCTCGACGTCGCAATCGACGCGTTGACGTCGAGACTTCCGCGCAGCCGCGCGTGTAATGCGTATCGACGATAACGATCTGCGAATCCGTTATTGGAACGCTCGCGTCACGCTTCCTATACTGGCTCTCCCGGTGCAAACGGCCCCGCCCTTCGAGGAACACGCATGACTTCGTCGCACGCAGACATCGATCTTTCCACCGGCACCGACTACGACGCACTCGCGAGCCGCTTCAGGCCGATCTTCGAGCGCATCGCCGACGGCACCGCCGAGCGCGACCGCCGCCGCGAACTGCCGCACGACGCGATCGGCTGGCTGAAGGACGCCGGCTTCGGCGCGATACGGCTGCCGGTGCGCAACGGCGGCGACGGCGCGTCGCTGCCGCAACTGTTCCAGCTGCTGACCGAGCTCGCCACGGCCGATTCCAATCTGCCGCAGGCGCTGCGCGGCCACTTTGCGTTCGTCGAGGACTGGCTGAACGCGCCGCCCGGGCCGCAGCGCAGCGCCTGGTTCGACCGTTTCGCGAACGGCCAGCTGGTCGGCAACGCGTGGTCGGAGGCCGGCGACGTTCCGCTCGGCCAGACCATCACGAAGGTGTCCGAGCAAAACGGCCGGCTCGTGCTGAACGGCCGCAAGTTCTACAGCACGGGCAGCCTGTTCGCCGACTGGATCGACGTATTCGCGCAGCGCGCGCACGACGGCAGCGACGTGATCGTCGCCGTCGCCACGGCACAGCCAGGCGTGATCCGCGAAGACGACTGGGACGGCTTCGGCCAGACCACGACCGGCAGCGGCACGACGCGCTTCGAGGATGCGGCGGTCGACGCCGACAACGTGATCGACTTCGCACGCCGCTTCAAGTATCAGACCGCGTTCTACCAGTTGTTCCACGTCGCGACGCTGGCCGGCATCGGCCATGCGATCGTGCGCGACGCCGGCGAACTCGTGCGCGGCCGCACGCGCGTGTACAGCCACGGCAACGCGGCGCGCGCCGGCGACGACGCGCAGCTCCAGCAGGTGATCGGCGAAATCGCATCGTGGGCGTATGCGGCCGACGCGCTCGCACAGCGCGCCGCGCAGCCGCTGCAACGCGCGTACGTCGCACGCTTCGGCGGCGACGACGAAGCCGAGCACGACGCGAACGTCGCGGCCGAAATCGAATCCGCGCAGAGCCAGCTCGTCGTGTCGGAACTCGTGCTGCGCGCGGCGACACGGCTGTTCGATGCGCTCGGCGCATCCGCGACGCGCAGCACGACCGCGCTCGACCGCCACTGGCGCAATGCGCGCACGGTATCGTCGCACAATCCGCTCGTCTACAAGGCGCGGATCGTCGGCGACTGGATCGTCAACGGACGCACGCCGCCGTTCGTCTGGCGCGTCGGCAACGGTGCAGGCGCCGGCACCGAAACGGGAGCGACCCGATGAGCAAGACCATTCGCTTCAACGCATTCGAGATGAATTGCGTCGGTCATCAGTCGCCGGGGCTGTGGGCGCATCCGCGCGACCGCTCGTGGCAGTACAAGGACCTCGACTACTGGACCGATCTCGCCCGCGTGCTCGAGCGCGGCATCTTCGACGCGATCTTCATCGCGGACGTGATCGGCTATTACGACGTCTACCGCGGCAGCAACTATCACGCGCTGCATCAAGCCGCGCAGATTCCGGTCAACGACCCGCTGCAACTCGCCGCGCCGATCTCGATGGCGACCGAACATCTCGGCATCGGCATCACCGCGTCGACGACGTTCGAGCACCCGTACACCTTCGCGCGCCGCCTGTCGACGGCCGACCATCACACCAAGGGCCGGCTCGCATGGAACATCGTCACGTCGTACCTGGAAAGCGGCGCGAGGAACGTCGGCGACGACGGACTGCGCACACATGACGATCGCTATGCGGTCGCGGCCGAATATGTCGAGGTGCTGTACAAGCTGTTCGAGGGGAGCTGGGAAGACGGCGCGGTCGTGCGCGATCGCGACGGCCGCGTCTTCACGCATCCCGAGAAGGTGCACGACATCGGCCACAAGGGCCGGTTCTTCGACGTGCCCGGCTATCACCTGTGCGAGCCGTCGCCGCAGCGCACGCCGGTGCTGTTCCAGGCCGGCGCGTCCGGCCCCGGCAAGGCGTTCGCCGCGCAGCACGCCGAATGCGTGTTCGTTGCCGCGCCCACCCGTGCGCAACTCGCGCGCCATGTCGCCGACGTGCGCGCACAGGCTGCGGCCGCGGGGCGCGACCCGCGCGACGTGCTGATCTACAACCTCGTGACGGTGATCGTCGACGAGACCGACGAGAAGGCACAGGCAAAGTTCGACGAATATCGCCGCTACGTGTCGTACGACGGTTCGCTCGTGTTCATGTCCGGCTGGACCGGCATCGACTTCGGCCAGTACGCGCCGACCGATCCCGTCAGGCGCGTCGAAACGAATGCGATCGTGTCGGCAGTCGAGCATCTGGCCGGTGGCGACACCGCGTGGACGATCGAGGAACTGGCCGCGTGGGGCGGTATCGGCGGGATGGGCCCCGTGTTCGTCGGCTCCGCGCAGACGGTCGCGGACATCCTGCAGGAATGGGTCGCCGAAACCGACGTCGACGGCTTCAATCTCGCGTACGCCGTGGCGCACGAAACGTTCGAGGACATCGTGCGTCACCTCGTGCCAGAGTTGCAGCGGCGCGGCGTCTACCCGACCGAATACGCGCCCGGCACGCTGCGCGAGAAGCTGTTCGGCGGCGCCGCGCGGTTGCCGGACGCTCATCCGGCCGCACGGTTTCGCGACATCGAGCAGGTCAAGCGCGGCGCCAAACAGGAGGCCGACTACGCATGAGCGCCATGCGGCCGCGTCGGTAACAAACGCTCGCGCGCGCCGGGCCAAACGCGCAATGCGCGGCCCGTCAAAGCCACGTACCGCCCTGCCGCTCGTTCGGCTCGTCGGCGAGCGCGTCGAAATCGTGGATCCAGTCCAGGTGACGCAGCACGCTGTCGCGTTCGCCGAGCCGGGCATTGCGCGCCTGCGCGGCCGGCCCGTCGGGCAGATGCAGCACGTCGGCGGCCGTGATCGATGCGTACTGCACCTTGCGCGTGCGACCGCGCCGCAGCCGCTCGTACGCTTCCTGCGCCTCGCGCCAGTTGCCCGGTCCGGCCTTCGCCAGTTGCCCGGCCAGCACCACCGCATCCTCGATCGACTGGTTCGCGCCCTGCCCGTGATGCGGCACCAGCGCATGCGCGGCGTCGCCGATCAGCGTCACGCGCCCGCGGCTCCAGCGGCCGAGCGGCGGCCGGTGGAACAGCCCCCAGCGCTGGCTGATCGGCACCGCGGTGATCATCTGCACCACCGCCGGATGCCAGTCCTTGAACAGGCGCAACTGGTCGCCCTCTTCGGCCGGCATGACCCACTCGCGCGACGGCCACGGCGACGGATGACGCTCGACCAGCAGGAAATTCTGGTCGCCGTTGTCGCCGATCGGATAGTGCAGCAGGTGGCCGTGCGGTCCGATCCAGAACTGGATCGTCTCGGGGTCGGGCAGCAAGTCCATCCGCTCGGCCGGCACCACGCCGCGAAAGCCCGAACAGCCCGAATACAGCACGTCGTCGTAGCCGAGCATCCAGCGCCGCGTGATTGAACGCGCGCCATCCGCGCCGATCACGAGATCGGCATCGGCACGCTTGCCATTGTCGAACGTCAGCGTCACGCGATCCGGATGCTGCACGAGATCGACCAGCCGATGGCCCAGATGAATCTGCTCGACACCGACGGCCTGCGACAGGATCGCCTGCAGATCCGCACGATGCACGCCCCAGTATGACCCGCCGAATTGCCGGCGGTAGTCGGGTTCGCCGCGATGATGACCGATGACCGCCCCGCTGCGCCCGTCGCGATAGACGAGCGCCGGGATTTCCGCGCATACCGCGTCGAAAGCCGAACGCAATCCCATTCGTTCGTAGAAGCGCGTCGCATTCGCCGACAGCGCAACGGCCGCCCCGACCTCGCGCAGCACGTCGGTCTGCTCGTACAGTTGCGCGTCGATGCCGCGCTCGCGCAACGCAAGCGCCAGGGTCAGGCCGCCGATGCCGGCGCCGACGATCGCGATGTTCAGATTGGTCTGCATGATGAAGGTGTCTCCGGGATTCAGATATTCAGTTATCGGGGCCGCAGCGCGCGTGACCTGTTCGGCGCGCCTGTCGAACACATGCGCCGTATCGGTATTTTCAGCAGCGGACTCTTATCCCGCAATAAAATGAAGGGAATCTTCTTCATCACTGAACGGAATGATCTGGAGCGCTGCGTCACCATGGAACTGAGCGAGATCGACCTCAATCTGCTGCTGCTTTTTCAGCGGCTGATGCAGGAGCGGCGCGTGTCGAGCGTCGCCGAGCAGATGAACATGAGCCAGCCGGGCGTGAGCAATGCGCTCGCGAAGCTGCGCCGCCGGCTCGGCGATCCGCTGTTCGTGCGCGGGCCCGGCGGCGTGGTCCCGACGCCGTTCGCGTTGCGCCTGGCCGAGCCGGTTGCGCAGGCGCTGTCGACGCTGCATGCGGCGCTCAATCCGGAGACGGGATTCGATCCGTTGCGCGCGTCGCGCACGATGACGATCGGGATGACCGATATCGGCGAAGTCGTGTTCCTGCCCGCGTTGCTCGAACATCTGTCGAAAGCGGCGCCGGGCATCGCGCTCAATACGGTGCGCAACACGAGCGTGAACCTCGGCGACGAAATGGCCGACGGTCGCGTCGATCTCGCGATCGGGCTGCTGCCGCAACTGCAAGGCGGGTTCTATCAGCGCCGGCTGTTCGATCAGCGGTACGTGTGCTTGTTCCGCCGCGGGCATCCGCTCGCGGACGCGCCATTGACGGTCGACGCATGGCGGGAAGCCGAGCATCTGGTCGTGGTGTCGGCCGGCACCGGCCACGGGCAGGTCGACGAATGGCTGAAGCGGCGGCGCGTCAAGCGCCGCGTGCGGCTCACGGTGCCGCATTTCATGAGCGTCGGCTATATCCTGCAACGCACCGACCTGATCGCGACCGTGCCCGAGCATCTCGCGCTGCAACTCGCCGCGCCGTTTTCGCTGAGCTGGCGAGCGTTGCCCGTCACACTGCCGGGTGCGCCGATTCATATGCTGTGGCATACGCGCGTGAATCAGGACGAAGGCAACCGGTGGTTGCGCGATGTCGTGGTCAGCCTGTTCTCGGAAGCCGAAACACGCGGACGAAAGCCTGCGCCGGCGCGCAGGCAATAGCGGCCCCCGCCGCGAACCCGCGGTGCGCGGTACGATGTCGCTTCAACCGGCGCGCGGCGATGCCATCGCACCCTTGCCGCCTCTTTCGTCACCCAACCCGCAGGGAATCAAGTCATGTCTGTTTCGCAGAAATTCGCAGCCGTCACGGGCGCCGGATCCGGCATCGGTCGTGCTGCGGCGATCGCACTCGCCGGCGCGGGATTTACCGTCGCGCTGATCGGACGCCGCGAAGAATCGTTGCGTGAAACGAAAGAGGCGATCGTCGCCGCTCACGGCGATGCGCACGTATTTCCGGCCGACGTCACCGACGAAGCATCGGTCGATCACGCGTTCGCGCAGATCGCGCAGCAGTTCGGCCGGCTCGACGTGCTCTTCAACAACGCCGGCCGCAACGCACCGGCCGTTGCACTCGACGAATACGCATTCGACGTGTGGAACGCCGTCGTCGCTACGAACCTGACGGGCGTCTTCCTGTGCGCACGGGCTGCGTGGCGCGTGATGAAAGCGCAAATACCGCAGGGTGGCCGGATCATCAACAACGGTTCGATCTCGGCCTATACACCGCGCCCGAACACGATCGCGTACACGGCCACCAAGCACGCGGTAGCCGGCATCACCAAGTCGCTCGCACTCGACGGCCGCGCATACAACATCGCGTGTGGCCAGATCGACATCGGCAACGCGGCGACGTCGCTGACGGACCGGATGACGGACGGCGTGCTGCAGGCCGACGGACGCATGGCGCCCGAGGCACGGATGGACGTCACGCACGTGGCAAACGCGGTCGTTCAAATGGCGAATCTTCCGCTGGACACGAACATCCTGAACATGACGATCATGGCGACGACGATGCCGTTCGTCGGGCGTGGATAAGCGGGACCCCGGGAATTCGACCGGGCGGTGCCGGGCGCCGCATGTTCCGTCACGCCCTCTTCGTCTTCTTGCCCATCGACGGCGGCTTGACGATGACGAACTGACGGCGCTCCTTGCCCCGGATCCAGAGCGGCGCGTTACCGCGCCCGCTCCACTTCCGGCGCTCGCCGGATCGCGATGGCGCGCCGGCAGGACTTCGACCGGCTCCGCGATGGAGCCGGATCGCGCGTGAAGCAACGGCAAGCCCGTGACGCCACACATCGCACGATGTCCCCGGCGGCTTGCCCGAATGACACGCGCCCTTGATGGCCGCTACTCAGCGTTCGTGGTAGATCGCGAGCCATACGGTCGGCTCCTCCGGATGCGTCCACGCGACGCGATGCCGGCAATGCGGTTCGATCAGCACGTAGTCGCCGGGACGCATGTCGTACAGCGCCTGATCGCCTTCGAATTCGAGCGCGGCCGCGCCGGACAGCAACGCAACCCATTCGGCGCGCGGGTCGTCGTACCAGAACCCGTCGGGACTCGCATGCCCCATCGACACGATTCGCTCGATGTTCAGGCGCGCGCCGGCCACGAGTACGTCGACCTGCTCGTCGTCGCTTCGGGTCCGTTCGATGCTGAACAGGTTGCCGGTTTGAAGCTGCATGATTCGACCTCGCATCGCCCTTCGCGTGAAGGCGGTTGACGTCCACTCCAACGCGGCGGCCGTCGCCGGGGTGAGCGTGTTTTGCGGGTATCGGCTTGGCGCGCACGCAAAGACCGGCCATCGAAACGTCCGACGAAACGTGGCTGACAACCAAACCGCCTTGACAAGTTGCGCATCGCAACTAATATTGCTTGCGGGCCGCAACTTTTCCGGGCTGATCATGGACCTCATCGATATTCCCGCCAAGACCCGCGACGCAACAATCCTGGAGCTTCGCGATTTTTCCCGAAAACTGGTCCGTGAACTGGGCTTCATGCGCACGACATTGGCCGACAGCGACCTCGCGCCGTCGGCCGTTCACGCCGTGCTCGAAATCGGAATGGCGCCCGGCATCAGCGCAAAGGATCTCGGCAATATCCTGCGGCTCGACAAATCGAATACGAGCCGACAGCTTGCCCGGCTGGAGGCGGCCGGCTTCGTGACGCGCCGCATCTCGCCCGACGATGCGCGCGCGACCGAGTTGTACCTGAGCGCCGACGGGCAAAAGCTCCGGGAGAAAATCGACCGGTTTGCGACCCGCCAGGTGTCGAATGCGCTGCGTCGCATGGTGCCGGCGGACCAGCAAAACCTGATCCGCTCGCTCGCGCTTTATAGCGACGCGCTGGCGCAGGACAACGTAGCCAAGCCGTCCGTCGCGAAGCAAAACGCCGTGCAGATCCTCGACGGCTATCAGCCCGGCTGCATCGGCGACATAGCGAGCCTTCACGCGCGGTTCTATTCGGAACACTGGGGATTCGGCGCGTTCTTCGAAAAGAAGGTTGCGACCGAACTCGCCGAATTTGCGGGCGCGCTTCCGGCCGAGGGCAAGGCGCTCTGGCTCTGCACGGAAAATGGCCGCACGCTCGCCTCTCTCGCCATCGACGGAGACAAGGTATCGGGCATCGCGCACTTGCGCTGGTTCATCGTCGACGATGCGTTGCGCGGCGCCGGCATCGGGCGGCAGCTCATGACGCTTGCCATGCAGTTCGTCGACGATCGGCAGTTCGACGAGACGTATCTCTGGACATTCAAGGGACTCGATTCGGCACGTCACCTGTATGAATCGTTCGGCTTTGCGCTGACCAGCGAATCGGCAGGCTCGCAATGGGGAACCGAGGTCGTCGAGCAACGCTTCAGCCGGCGAAAATCCGGCGGCTAGCGTTCGGCCCCGCACTGCCCTTCAACGGCAACCCGCCCACCTCGAATGAACCCGCCTGCCACGATGCCACTCCCGCTCGTCTTCCTGCCGGCCATGCCATGCGACGCACGGATGTATGCCGCGCAGGTCGACGGGCTGTGCGATCTTGTGTCGCCGTCGGTGCACGTGCTTTCGTACCCGACCTTCGCGGAAAGCGCCGAGCACCTGCTGTCTGTCACGGAAGGGCCGTTGATCCTCGCAGGCACCGCGTATGGCGGCTGCCTGGCACTCGAAGTGCTCGCCAGGATGCCCGATCGCGTTCGCGGCCTCTGGTTGATGAATTGTCAGCCCGGCGCCCATCCGGATCCGGCGTCGGCGCGCGCCACGAGTCGCAGAATCCGTTCCGGCGAGCATGAACGCGTTCTCGCCGAATTCGCCGAGAACGCCATCCCCGCAGACGACATCGCGGCAAGAACAGCATTCGTGCAGATGGCGCGCGATGCCGGCGCCGACGTGTTCGCACGGCAATCCGACGCAACGTCGACACGCATGGATCGCTGGCCTACGCTCGCATCGACCCGGATCCCGACGTTACTCGTCTGGGGCAGCGCCGACCGTTTCGTTCCCGTCGACGTGGGCCGCCACATCGCCGCATCGATGCCGCATGCCCGTTTCGAACCGATCGACGGGTGCGGCCATTTTCCGACCCTGGAGCGCCCGTTGCCATGCACTACGATCGCGCGCCAATGGTTGATCGAATCCGGCCTGACGCCCTTCTCCACGCGTTGACGCATCGATCCGCGCACGCCGCCGCTCTGCTCGCGGGCACGACGACGCGCCGACCGCGAGCGCTTTCTGCCGCGCTCATGCCGCCTGTCACGCCGCCGCCTCGTCGTCGATGTCGCGCGCCGTCGGTTCATGACGCACGATCAGCAGAAACACGATCGGCGTGACCGCGCTGATCGCCACGACCCAGAACATGTCCGTGCCGAGCCGGGCCTGCAGGATCGGCAGCACGAACAGCGCAAGCGCCTGCCCGATACCGCACAGCGAACGCCCGAAGCCGACCCCGGTGCCGCGGATCGCCGCCGGGTACGACAGCGTCGGATAGATCATCATCTGCGCGCCCGGTCCGAAGCCTTCGGCAAACAACCACGTGCCGAGCATCAGCAGCACGACGCCGATCGCGACCGCGCCGTGCGGATGTCCGGCCAGCGCGAGTGCAACGAGCGCGACGAACTGCAGCGCGAACCCCGCGATCGCGACGTGGCGCGACGGATAGCGATACGCAAGACGCATGCCGAGCAAGCCCCCGGTAAACGCGAACAGGACGTTCAGCGCGAGCGACGCGGCGATCGTCTCGAACACGCCCGCGCCGAGAAACTGCGACAGGATCGACGGCAGGAAGAACGCGATCGCCGTGTATTCGAACGGAATGCACAGGTTCATCACGCTGGCGACGATCGTGCGGCCCAGATACGGACGCTGGAACAGCACGCGAATCCGTACGGGCGGCTGGCTCGGCGCGCGCGGCGCATCGTCTGCTTCGTGTGCGTGAATCCCGTACGACTCGCGAAGGATGCGCGCCGCATTGGCGAGGTCGCCCTGATTCGCCGCCCACAGCGGCGATTCGTTCATGAAGCGATTGCGCACCAGGATGATGACCAGTGCGGGCACCGCGCCAAAGATCAGCGACGCGCGCCACAGCCAGCCCGCATGCTCGGCCGGCAGCAGGAAATACAGCCCGAAGATCAGCAGGAAACAGACCGACGACGCCACGTACCACATAGGGCACCACGCAGCGAGCCGCGACGCCTTGTTGCCGCGGCCGTTGAACTTCGAGAATTCCGCGAGAAACGCCATCGCAACCGGCAGGTCGATGCCGACGCCGAGCCCCATCACGAAGCGCGCACCGATCAGCACCCACACGTTCGGCGCGAGTCCGGCCGCGATCGCCGCGATCACGAAAAACAGCATGTCGGCCATGAACACCTGATAGCGGCCGATCTTGTCGGTGAGCCAGCCGCCGATCAGGCTGCCGAAGATCGTGCCAATCATGATCGCCGCCCCGACCAGCCCGGTCAGTGCGGGCGTCAGGCCGAACTCGCGCGCGACGTCGTCGATGCCGTAGGACAGCGTCGTCAGGTCGTATGCATCGAGAAACACGCCGCCGAGCGCGAGCAGCACGATCATTCGCGCATGGCTGACGGAGCTGTCCGTCGTATTGATCAGGCGCGCCACGTCGCTCGCGGAGCGGATGGGCGCGGAAACCGGCGTGATAGCGGCATTCAGATCGATCGAACTCATCGCATTCCCTTGTTTCGCCGGATACCCGGCGATGTCCACATGGAGACAGGAACCCGACACGCACGCGTCGCCGGGTTCCGGAAGCGAAGATTCTGTTCTTGCGATCCGGTTATCCCAACCGATATAAATCGATAAATTATTCGGTGTACGTCATAACGTTGCTGCCCGCGCGCGTCGACCGGTCACGCACATGTGCGTCGCGACCTGCGTCACGCCACTGCGCGAAAGGCGGCCACCCTGTTCCGCCCGTTCGCCTTCGCGTAGTACAGCGCCTCATCGGCGGCCTTGATCACGGCTTCGGCTTGCGCATCGTGCTCGGGCGTCCAGCTCGCGAGGCCGATACTGGCGGTGACGTGCCCATATTCGCTGCCGGCGTGCTCGAGCGGCAACCCGTCGATCGCAGCGCGAATCCGCTCGGCAATCTGGGCGGCGCCCGTCTCGGAGGTATCCGGGAGCAGCACGACGAATTCCTCGCCGCCGTAGCGGGCCGCGGTATCGGCCGGCCGGCGGATGTTGTCGCCGATACAGCGTGCGACCGCTGCCAGCGCGTCGTCGCCCGCCTGGTGGCCGTAGGTATCGTTATAGGCCTTGAAGCGGTCGACATCGACGAACAGCAACGAGAAAACCGACCGCGCCCGCCGCGCACGACGCCATTCGCGCTCCAGCACTTCCGCGAAGCTGCGGCGATTGTTCAGGCCGGTGAGGCCATCGGTGCGCGCGAGCAGCACGAGTTCCGACTCGGCACGCATGCGGCGCCGCAATTGCGTGCCGAGCATGACGGACACCGCGATGAACGCGGCGCCGAACGTCGCCACCAGCGCGCCGATCGTGGTGGCCCGGTGCCGCCACGCCGCATAGATATCCGGCTCCGCTTCCGCGACCATGATCATCAGCGGCAGCTTCGACAAGTGCCTGAAGTAGTAGAGGCGACGCACACCGTCGAGCGACGAGGTTTCCGAAAACACCCCCTCCCGCGCGGCCCGGAACCGCTGGAAAGTCGCGGCCTGGCTGATGTCGCGGCCGATGGTGTGGACGTCGTACGGCTGGCGCATCACCATCACGCCGTCGTTGCCGATCAGCGAGATCGAGCCGTGCTGTCCGAGCGACAGGCCGGCAAACAGTTGATGGAAATATTCGAGATTGACCGTGATGAGCACGATGCCGGCAAACGAGCCGTCCGGGCTCGAGATCCGCCGCGTGAGCCCGACGCTGAGCGCGCCCCCTCGCAGGCGCGACGGGAACGGGTCGCTGACGTAGAGGCCGACATTCGGATCGTCGCGGTGGACGGTGAAGTACTTGCGATCGGAGAAATTGCCTCGGCGCGGCACGTCGTTGGCCGAATCGAGGACGATGTTGCCACCGGCATCGAGTACCAGCACCGAGCCGAGAAATTGCGCGGTCATCGCGTTGTCGAACAGCACGGCGCGCCGCAAGCCTGGCGGCGCATTCATCACGTCGGGGCGTCGCAGCCCCCCGATGACCGCCTGCAACGACAGGTCGTAGAGTTCGAAGTTGCGCTGGATGTCCCGCTCGGCGATCAGGCCGAGATTGCGGGAGGTTTCTCTCGCCCGCTCGAGCGCGTCGTTGCGGCTCTGGAACAGTTGCAGCACGCACAGACCCATCAGCGCACACGCAACCACGATGCCGACCACGACGATGGTATAAGGAGCCGCCGACCTGGATTGCATGTGTCTCCTCGATGACCAAGCTTGTATGCAGCCGCACGACGCGATTACTGCATACTAAAAAACGGATGGTGGCATATCAAGCGGGAGCAACGCGCCGGTCATGGCACGACATCGGTGTGACGATGCCGGGTCGGTTCACCTCCAGCCGTCAAATATCCGCATCCGGAATCCTCGCCGACTGAATTACGACCAGCGTATCCCCCGCCTCGATCCGGCACGGCGGATCCTCATAAAACGAAAGAATCTTCCCGCAACGATCGAGCCCGACCACGATCGCGCCCGGCACGACGTTCGTCATGCAGCCGATCTCGTGCGGTAATGCCTCGCGCTCAAGCAGCGTCGCGCGCCCGCGCGTCGACAGCATGTCGTTCACGAACGGCACGATGTACCGGCTATGCACCGCGTCCGCGAGCAGCAGCGCGCCGATCTTCGTCGACGATACGATCACGTCGGCGCCGGCCTGGCGCAATTGCCGCTGATACAGGTTCTCCTGGATGCGCACGACGATCTTCGTCTCGGGCGCGATGCTGCGCACCGACAGCGTCAGCAGGATCGCGGTCGGATCGTCGGTCACCGAGATGATCACGGCCTTCGCCGCGCGCACCTGTGCCTGCTGCAGCAGATCCTCGTGCGCCGGATCGCCGAGCAGCCCGGTCACGCCGAGCGACGTCGCGGCCTCGAGTGCCTGCTGCTGCGCATCGATCACGATGATCGTCGACGGATCGACGCCGCTTTCGAGCAGCTCGCGCACGGCGATCGATCCCGACAGGCCGTAACCGCACACGACGATGTGATCGGACAGTTGCTTCTGCAAGCGTTTCATGCGTAATTCCTCGACGACGCGCTGGATCACGAACTGATAGGCCGTGCCCAGGAAGATGAACCAGATGCCGATACGGATCGGCACGATGAAGAACGCGTCGAGCAGACGCGCGCGCGCCGTGACCGGCACGATGTCGCCGTAACCCACCGTCGCGACCGTGACCATCGTGAAGTACACGAGATCGGCGACGTTCATCGGCGTGCTCTTGGTGGAATCGCGCAGGCCGTCGCGATCGAGATACAGCACGAGGAACGCGAGCATGCACAGCAGCACCACCGCGCCGAGGCGGAACAGCAGCGTACGCCGCGGCGACGTCGCGGGACGGGTGAACAGCGTGCGCGTGCGCGGCGCCTGCCACGGGTCACGGGCACGACGCAGACGCAAGCGCAACGAGCGGCGCTGGGAAGGCGTTGCCAACGAGGATTCTCCTGAACGATGCGGGCTCGATTCTACGACGGGAACATGCGGGCGCTGGCGTTACAGCATGCTGCGCGGCCGCACCATCGTGCCGTCGACGAATCGCTGCGCACGGAACGCCGACAGGTCGAGCGACGGTGCGCCGGTATCGACCCATTCGGCCAGCAGCCGGCCGACGATCGGCCCCATCGCGAAGCCATGTCCGCAGAAGCCGGTCGCGATCGCGAGCCCGGACGGCGTGCCGGGCGCATCGATCACCGGAATGCCGTCGGGCAGCACGTCGATCAGGCCGGCCCACGCCTCGACGATCTGCGCATCCTTCAGCGCGGGGAAGATCGCCTTGAGTTTCGCGAGCGCGCGCGGCGCATGCGCGCGATTCGGCTGAGGCTGCGGATCGCGCGGCTCGATCGGGTCGACCCGGCCGCCGATGCGCGCGCAGACATCACGCCATGCCGCCGCATTCAGATGCAGCCGGAATTTCTCGCGCTGCGACCAGAACGCCGGCCAGAACAGGCTCAATCCGCGTAAGTGGCCAAGCGTCATGTCGACGTCGACCTGCATATCGTCGGCGAGATTGATCGCGCCGTTCTTGCGTTGCCGGATGCCGAGGCCATGCCCCCAGATCGTCGACGCGGACACGTCGGGCAGCACGTTGGTGCGCATGCAGGTGCCGCGCACGGCCTGCTGCGGCAGGCGGATGCCGACGCCGTCGAGCAGCCGGAAGCTGGTCGCGCCGGCCGCGCAGATCACCCGCCGCGTGCGGATCGTGCCGCGCTCGGTCACGACGCCGACGACCGCGCCGCCGGCCGTCTCGATCGCGGTCACGCCGCAGCCTTCGAAGAAACGCGCGCCGGCTTCGGTCGCGCGCGCCGCGAACGCGGCGGCCACGCGACGCGGCTCGGCCTGCCCGTCGGTCGCGGTGTACAGCCCGCCAAGCGTGCGCGCCTGCGTCGACAGGCCGTTCACGCGTGCGTCGATTTCCGCACGCGTGAGCGTACGCGTGTCGAGCCCGTGCTCGCGCGCGACGGCGAGCCATGCCTGGAACGATGACCAGTCGTCTTCGTTGTCGGCCATATACAGGCAGCCGCCCTGCCGCCATTCGAGGTCGAAGCCGAGCGCCTGCTCGAGCCCTTCCCAGATCCGCATGCCGGCCATCATCAGCGGCACTTCGGCGGACTCGCGGCCCTGCTGGCGCACGAAACCCCATGCGCGGGTCGATTGCTGGCCGGCGATGCGCGACTTGTCGAGCACGACGGCCTTCAGGCCACGCAGCCCGAGGTAGTACGCGGCCGCGCAGCCCATGATGCCGGCCCCGGCGATCACGATGTCGGCTTCGGCCGGAAACGCCGTATCGGCGTGGCTCAATGCATCATGCAGCGGATAGGTTGTCGTCATTGTTTTCTGTTGGCGTCGATACGCCCGGCGCATGCATCGACATATGCGATGACGGGCGCCGGGTGATGCTGTTCTGCCCCGGATTTTCGCGGAAAACGTCCGAACGGGTCGGCGAGCGATCGAGTCCGCGCTGTCGCGCCCCCGGCACCCGCATGCGACGGCGTCATTCTTGCCAGCCGGCCGTCCCCATTTTTTCGCCTTGACGGGACTATCTTACCGCGCGACAAACTGTACATCCATACAGTATCGCTGCAGTAGAAATGGGCCTCCCCTCATTCGCTCCCCCCGACGCTGAACGACCCGACCGAATGGCGAACGACGTGCGGCACCTGTGCCCGGCGCCACGGCAATTGACGTCCCGCGTCCCCGATGGATCGCGCCGGATCCGCGTGCTCGCCCCGGACATGCCCGTGCACGGCTCCGAGCTTTGACGGCTCGGCTATCTGCTCGAAAAGAAGATCGAGCGTGCGCTGCCCGAGCCTGCGGAACCGGGCACGCTGCCGTGCGTGATTCCGGAATAATCGAATCGGCGAATGCCGGCGGCAATGCCGCGCGTTTCCCCGCACACGCTTTCGCCATCGTCACGATGCTTACGAGACGATTCCTGAATCGCGCCCGCCCTCGACGACACGCATCGACACCCAAATCGGTACATGCATCGGTTCGTTATCCGATACATCTGAACGTCATCGGAACGTAACTCTCACCGACATACCATCGCTGTCGATTCGAGCGACGCATGCGATTTCTTTTGTCGCGCTCGGGAACGGATCGTGCTCCCTGAACGAAGAATTGGAACTCATTTATTTTCTTTGACGGATTGCATATTACCGGTGCATATTCGCGTCGATCTATTGGCCAGTACTTCTAAAAATATAAAAAACAGGCTGTTCGCCATGTAACGATGACCTTACGTTGCCTCGCCAACCGATACTTGATCGAAGGGGTAGAAATGATGCCGTTGTCCCAGGATGTGAGCATCAAAAAAACAGTTGCCGTATCGAAAGCATCCACGCCGTCACCCGTTTTCTGGAAGTCGGACCCGCTGGTCGCGACACCGCCGCCGGAACCGAAGTCGGCAACGCCCGATCTGCGCGACTTCTTCGCCGCGGCTGCGCTGCAGGGGTTGCTGTCACGCGACGCCGGCCGCAACGTGTCGACGATCGCCGACTACGAATCCAAACGCGCGGTCAGCGCCTATCGATTCGCCGACGAAATGTTGAAGGCGCGATGAACGGGCATGCCCGCCGGACCGGATCGGTCCACGCTGGCTCGTCGTCCCCCGGCTTTCGTCATCGCAAGCACCGCCCGCGCGAGGCGCAGGCGAAGCGGCAGAAGCAGCGAGGGGCGAGAAAACGGCGGGCGCAGGTCTGCGCCGGGACTCCCCCGGTACGGCCGCAATCAATCAGTATGAGTAACGCGTATGCGTGCCGGCCGCGCGATCGAACGGTTGCAGCCTCGCAAGCCGTTCGACCGACATCGTGACGACTTCGAGAACATGCCGGGCGATTTCGTCCTGCCCCATGCCGGCATGAATGTACTGATCGATGCTCATCGTGCGGGGCGGATAGTTGCCCGCTTCGTCGTCGACGATGTGAATCCTGGCTGATCGACTCTCGAGCGACAACACGACCTGGACAGTTTTACCGTGAACGACGGTCTGCATGCACAAGGTGGACATTCGCAGTCTCCAGTTGCGTTACCTCGAAACGATCGGCACCTCACAACGTGAGGCATCAATCTACAAATTTCTCTCGGCATTGGCAACTCTTGCGCATGAATTTGGATCGGCCGCCTGCCATTACCGGCTGGACGCGCCATCTTTCACGCCGCAAGCCATCGGCCGGGAAACCGGTATCGCCGCATCACGCAGGCGCGAACGCACGCGACCGCCACGCCACGCGCTGGCGCGTCGGTCGTTTCGCTTGCTTCAGATGAATGGGGACGCCAGCGGATCAACGGACGCCGTCTCGCCGGTCGATCCGGCACCCGCATTGCGCGGGTATCCGGTGCGCTACGCGTAGCGGCTCAGCCACTCTTCGGAGAATTTTTGCGCATAGGTGACGGCTTCGGCTTCAGTGTCGAATTCGCCAAGGTTGCGGAACGCCGCCTCGCGGCTGAAACCCAGCTTCGTGACCTCGACCTGGGCGGCGTACTTGCCGTCCGCCGTCACGCGCGGTTCGCAGTTCATCTCGTAGCCGCGCATCACAAATTTCTTCTGCATCGGTTCAACGCATCTTTTTTAAGACAGGCAATCGTAGCATGTGAGCGCCGTAGGTTCGGGTTCGCCGATAAATGTATCTACGCCGGTTTCACTAGAGGAAACCATCCACTCCGCCGAATGTCCTGTGCAGAATTGTCGACTGCGAGGGTCACGATGCCGCCATCGTGTCGCGACGCCACGCCCACGTCTGGTGCATCGCGTCCCCGCCGCGGTGCATTACGCGCCGAGCCACGTGGAATATGCGCGCGGCAAGCCGGGATCCGCGCTTGCAGGTTTTCAACGTCTCTTTTGCGCTCGCGCAACAACCGCGATCAAGCGTAACGTCAAGACACACCTTTCACACAAACGCACTTTTCACCGCATGGAATAACCGCTGTTTTGCGGTAAAGTTATCTTTTCCGCGCGTGGCCGGTCGGCTCGCCACTGGACGTCGTCAAGACTGTCCGCCGAGACTGCCGCAAGGCGTCATTCTGAGTGTCACGATCCGTTCCCGTAGCATGACCACTGAAGCAATCACCACGGATTCCCTCGCGGTTGCCGAGCGCGTGCGCGAGCTGATGAGCCGTAACGGCATCGGCAAGCGCCAGCAGACGACCGAGCTGTGCCGCATCCTCGACCTGAGCTTTTCGCAGGGCCACCGCAAGCTGCGTGGCAGCAGTCCCTGGACCCTCGCGCAGATCAAGAAAGTCGCCGAAGCTTACGGCGAGCCCGCCGCCCAACTGTTCGGCGCACAGGCGCTCGACCCCGGCATGGTCGGCGCCTATTCGCAGGAGGCGGTCCTGTATGCCGGCGTCGCCGAAATTCCGTGCACCGCATGGATCGGCGCACCGCTCGAAGCCGGTGCACGCCCCGAATTCGTCGCGTACGAACAGAACGGCCGCTGGCGCGTGCTGCGCCATACCGGCGTGCTGTACCAGAACGCGTACGACGTGCACAAGATCGAGATCTATCCGCGCCGCGCCGAGAGCGACAAGCTCGTCGTCGCAGTGATCGATCCCGATCGCGTCAGCTCGACCGAGCTGTGCCGTTATCTCGAACGGCAGGGTTTCGCGACCGCCGCGTTCGACGGCCTCGCGCCGTTCGTCGACGCACTGCAGGGCCAGGCATTTGACGCCGTCGTCACCGAATGGCTGTTCGACGACAGCACCGCCGCGACCGCGATCAAGGCCGTGCGCGCGTCCGACAATCCGGGCGCACCGATCTTCGTACTGACGGGCGACCTGCTGACAGGCCGTGCGAGCGAAGCCGACATCAGCGAAGTGATCCGCGCATTCGACGTCGTCTGCTACGAAAAACCCGCACGCATGGCAATCCTCAGCGCCGATCTCGCAAAACGGCTCGCGCGCGGATAGTTCGCGGCCTTCCGCTGCAACCGTCCCTCTTCCGAACGGCCAACGTCCGTGCTGCGCGGCGGTCGTGAACAGGTTCCTCAGTACAATAGCCGAACCTGTTCACGCCCTTATCGGCATCCGCCGCCCGAGCTCATGGCCCGCCTCATTCCCGACGACTGGAAAAGCCTCGCCGCCACCGGCGCGGCCGAACGCGAGCGCGAAACGCTCGCGGCCCTCGAACACGCGCTGCCGGACAGCTACACCGTCTATCACGGCGTGCACTGGACGCGTGCGGATCAGGGCTTCTCGGTGTTCGGCGAAGCGGCGTTCGTCGTCGTGAGCCCGGCCGGCCGCGTGCTGCTGATCGAGCAGAAGGCCGGTTTCCTGCGCGAAACGCCGAAGGGGCTCGTGAAGGTCTACCTGCAGAAGGAGCGCAACGTCCCGATCCAGCTCGCGCGGACGCAGGAAACGCTGCACCGGCGCCTGACCGCCGCGCTCGGCGCGGGCGTCTATGGCGTCGAGGCGCTGCTGTACTGCCCCGACTACTCGATCCGTGAAACGGCAATCGCCGGCGTCGCGGCCGACCGCATCGTCGACGCGTCGCGCAAGGCGCAGCTCGCGCAGGTGATCCTGCAGATCCTGCCGGAACACGACGCGCCGTTGCCGAACGCATCGAAGCTGCATCATTTCCTCGCGGACGAGCTGGCGCTCACGCCCGACACCAGCGCGCTCGTCGGGCAGGCCGGCACGCTCGTCACGCGACTGTCCGGCGGGCTTGCCGCATGGGCGCGCCAGCTCGAATTCACGCCGTTCCGGCTGCGCGTGACGGGCACCGCGGGTTCAGGCAAGACGCAGCTTGCGGTGCAGGCGATGCGCGACGCGGTCGCTGCCGACAAGCGGGTGCTCTATGTGTGTTTCAACCGGCCGCTCGCCGACTACATCGCACGCATCGCGCCGGCCGGCGCGAAGATCGCGAACTACCATCAGCTGTGCGACTGGGTCGCGCGCGACGGCGGCTATACGCCCGACTTCACCGTGCCCGGCGCGTTCGAGCGACTCGAGGCGCGCTTCGCGGAAGCACCGATTCCGGAACACTGGCGCTTCGACGTCCTGATCGTCGACGAGGGGCAGGATTTCCATGCGCCGTGGGCAGCCGCACTGGAGCGCCTGCTCACGCCGGACGGCGCATGGTGGTGGCTCGAAGATCCGCTGCAGAACCTCTACCTGCGCGAGCCCGTCGCGCTGCCCGGCTGGGTCACGCTGAAGGCGCTGACGAACTATCGCAGCCCGCGCGATCTGCTCGAATTCGTACGCGACGTCGTCGGCCGCGTCGAGCCGCTTGCGGCCGAACTGCACTCGGGCAGCCCGTTCGACGGTTCCGATCCGTCGGTTTCGTCATACGGGGAAGATGGCGCATCGGGCAACGCGCTCGCCGAAGCCTGCATCGACGCGACCAAGCGCGCGATCACTCATGCGCTGTCGCTCGGTTTTCGCAAGCAGGACATCGCGGTGCTGTCGTATCGCGGCCGCGAAAGCTCGGTGCTCGCGTCGCTCGACCAGCTTGGCCCGCACCGGATCAAGCACTTCACGGGCAAGTACGACCTGTTCGGCAACCCCGAATATCGCGAAGGCGACGTGCTGCTCGATTCGATCTACCGCTTCAAGGGACAGTCCGCGCCGTGCGTGATCCTCACCGAGATCGACTTCGAAACGCTCGATGCGCGTGCGGCTCGCAAGCTGTTCGTCGGTGCGACACGCGCGACGATGAAACTGCTGCTCGTCGCGTCGTCGCGGGCGGCCGTGCAGCTCGCGGCGAGCTGATACCGCCATCGGTGGGCCGCCGGCACGCGTTGCACTGGCCGCACCGCCCTTCGCGTGACGCGAAACGCGAAACGCGCCACTACCCGACTCAGCCCGTCGGCACAGTTGTCGATATTGTTTTCCGGCCCGCGCCCTTGAAGTTCCGCTCATTGCCGTCCGCTCCACACATCAGCGGGTTTGCTCACTTACGATCTGCCATCAGGATGCCACCGTGTGCCAGTCTTCTCACCCGGATCATCCAGG
>NZ_JAGIXF010000076.1:0-31438 GCF_021483755.1 Burkholderia sp. WTPI3
AATCCTCATCGCATATCCGCCGGAAATGAAGGGGCCGGCGCGTGCCGCCCGCCCCATAAGGTTTAGAACAGGTGATACATCCCGATCCGCAACGCGATCTGATGATTGTTGCTCGACGCATTGCCGACCACGCCGTCGAAGATCGCGGCCTGCGCCGCCGCACCGCCCGCGCGCTGGTAGACGCCCATCGCATAAACCGACGTGCGCTTCGACAGTGCGTACGTCGTCGTCAGGCCGGCCTGATGGTAGATCGGCGCGGCATCCGAGTAACCGACATGCCCATGCGTATATGTATAGGCGCCGCCGACCGACCACGCGGCGGTGAGCGCATAGCGCACCCACGCTTCATAGTTGTCGAAGCGCACCGTCGACGTCGTGCCGTTCGCGCGCTCGAAACGCGTATCGGTGAAGTCGAGTCCGACCGTCGCATGGCCGAACGCATAGCTGGCCGCCGCGCCAACCACCTGCTCGTTGGCCGGATTGCCGACATAGCTGAACGGCCCGGATGCACCGATCGCCGAACCCGTCGTGTTGGACACGAAATCGCCGTCCGTGAACAGCAGCGCCGGATTCTTCGCATACAGATAGGCGGCCGCGACATTGAACGACGCAACCGAATAGCTCGCGCCGACGCTCCACATGCCGGTCGTGCCGCGCCCGGGAGCCGTCGAATTCGTGAACGAGTACATGCCGCCGAACGTCAGGCCGCCGAAGCTCGGGCTCGCATACTTGATCGAATTGTCGACGCGAAACGAGTTGTCGGTGTTGTCGATGTCGCCTGCATGCACGAACGGGCCGCCGAACTGGCCGGGCGCCGTCAACGGCTGAAGATAGTCGACGATCGAATCGTACTGGCGACCGAACGTCACCGTGCCCAATCGCGTATCCGACAAGCCGACGTAAGCCTGCCGGCCGAACAGCCGGCCGCCTTGCCGCATTTGCCCGTTTTCCGCGCTGAACCCCGATTCCAGCTTGAAAATCGCCGACAGGCCGCCGCCGAGATCCTCGCTGCCCTTCAACCCCCAACGGCTTCCGTAGATACCGTCATAGGTGCCGTCCTGCATGTGCCACAGCGACTTGCCGCCGCTGTTGTTCGTATAGTCGATGCCTTCGTCGATCACGCCGTACAGCGTGACGGTCGACTGCGCGTGCGCAGCGATCGGACAAACGACGCAGGCCGACGTAACGGTCAGCCATCCGGACAGTCTTCGCATACTCTTTTTCATTTGGCATCCTTATTGATTATGATGATGGGGAATCGACCGGATTCGATGAACGGGTGTCGATTCAAACGTGTATGGCGTTTTACCCAGGGCGAGCCCACCGCCTGTCGCCCTGGATCCGGCCGCCGCGAGGGCCGCTCAGCCGGCCGTCGTCACTGAATGATCCGCGGCGCCCCCACATCGGCGGCCGATGCCGACAGGCCGTAGGTCTTGAGGATCCGCGCGATCTCCCCCGACTGGCGCATCGCATCGATATTGGCGCCGAGCGCCGTGCCGAGCGCGGCGTTCGTCTTCGTGAACAGCAGCGCCGTCTGTCCCGGTTCGAGCGACGCTGGCACGCGCGGATCGGGCTTCACGAGCATGATCTTCATCGACGCATAGCCGCCCTTCGCCTGGTTGTATTTCGACACCGCATAGCTGTCGGTGCCGACGTCGATCCGGCCCGCGGCGAGATCCTGCGCCATCGCGACAGGGTTCGGGTAGACGACGAGCGAACTGCCGAGCAGTTTCTGCAGATCGCCGGTCCACAGATAGCCCTGCACCGTGCCGACGCGCTTGCCGACGATGCTCGCGACTGTGTCGACGCCCTGCTTCGAGATCACCGCCATCTGGTCGAGATACATCGGATCGCTCAGGCCGAGCACCTTCGCGCGGTCGGCAGTGCGATACCAGTCACCGAGGCCGATGTCGGCGCGACGCGACACGACGGACTGCACGACCGCGGCCGGATCGATGACGGACACCGCAATCTTCAGGCATTCGCGCGCGGCGATCTGCTTGACGATCTCGCCGTCGACGCCCTTGATGTCACTCGTGCCGGCCGGAATCGAATACGGCGGGAAATCCCACACGGCGACCGACAATGTGCCGGGCCGGATCGTCTCGAACTGGTGCGCGGGCTTGCAGGACTGCGCTTGAGCGGCCGCGCCGAAACCCGTGAGACACAGGCCGACGAGCGCGAACGAAAGGCGACGCTTGGTTGATGTCATGAGAATGTCCCCAAAAGAGCGTGGCAGTTGAAAAAGCGGAAACCGGCAAACGAAAAGAACGGATCGAACGGCATCGTCGGCTCAGCGCACCGCATGCCGCCCCAGACGGCGCTCGAGCGCGGAGACGGCGAACGTCGCCGGCACGCAGATCAGCGCGAACATCAGGCCGGCGAGCAGCAGCACGGGCATGTATTCGAACGTCGACGAACCGATGCTCGATGCGCGGCTGACGAGTTCGGGCAGCGCAATCGTGAAGCACAGCGACGTGGCCTGCAGCATCATGATCGAGAAACCGAGCAAGGCCGGCAGCGCGACGCGCAGGCCTTGCGGCACGATCACGAAGCGCAGCGAGTCGAGCGCATTGAGCCCGATCACCGCGGCCGCCTCCTTCTGCCCGTGCGGCACCGCATCGAAGCCGGCGCGAATGATCTCGCTCGTATAGGCCCCGGTGCAGCACGCGAGCGCCACCACGGCGGACAGGAAGGAGGACAACGTCAGCCCCGCATTCGGCAACCCGAAGTAGAAAAATTGCAGCAGGATCAGCGCCGGCGCGCCCCGGCCGATCTCGACGAACACGATGGCCGCGACGCGGATCGCCTTCGGCTTCATCGACACGCACAGCGCGAGCACGAGGCCGAGCGGAATGCCGATCGCGAGACTCAGCGCGGTGACTTCGAGCGACAGACGGTAGCCGCCGAGCAGGTCGGGCAGCCAGGATTGCCAGAGATCGATCATGGAGCTCATCGCGACACCCGCGAACGAAGGTGAAGGTCCGCCCAGCGCGACAGCCATGCGACCGGGATGCTGAGGGCGATATACAGCAGCGCGGCGGCGGCGTAGACGCCCAGCCCGCGAAACGTCTGCTGCGACACGTGGTACGCCTGGAACGCCAGTTCGTTCACGCCGATCGTCGACGCGACCGCGGAGTCCTTCAACAGGCCGATCAGGTAAGTCGCCGCGGTGGGCAGCGCGATGCGCAACATCTGCGGGAAAATCACGTCGCGAAACTGCTGTGTGCGCGTGAGATTCAGCACCTTCGCCGCTTCGTACTGCCCCGGATGAATCGCCGTCAGCGCCCCGCGATAGACCTCGGACAGATTGGCCGCGGTCACGAGGCCGAGGCCGAGCGCGGCTGCCGTGAACGGGTTGAGCGGCAGCAGGTCGTTGCCGATCCCGAAGAACACGAAGAACAGCCAGACGATCGGCGGCACCGACCGGCAACCGACGACGAACGCCGTCGCGAGTGCGCGCACGACCGGATTCCGGGCGCTGCGCAGCGCGCAAAGCGGCATCCCCAGCACCGCGCCGATCGCAAAGACCGTCAGCGTCAGCGCGATCGTCCACGGCACGCCGGCGAGAATGGCGGAAAGATGGTCGATCATTCAGCGGTCCCTCACGGCGTTGAGGAATTTCGCCGCGCGCTCGGTGCTCGGGCGGCGCATCACGGCCTCGCTCGGTCCCGCTTCGAGGATCCGCCCGTCGGCCATGATGATCACGCGGTCCGACACGCTCTCCGCGAAATGCATCTCGTGCGTGACGACGATCATCGTCATCCCGGATTGCGCGAGCTCGTTCATCACCGCGAGCACCTCGAGGCCGAGCTCCGGATCGAGCGCCGACGTCGGCTCGTCGAACAGCATGATTTCCGGTTCGAGCGCGAGCGCCCGGGCAATCGCGATGCGCTGCTGCTGGCCGCCGGAACAGCGCACCGGATACTGGCCGGCCTTGTTCGCGAGACCGACCCGTTCGAGCAGTTCCATCGAGCGCCGATCGGCGTCCGCGCGGTTGCGGCCCATCGTGCGCTCCTGCGCGAGGCTGACGTTGCGCAGCACGCTAAGGTGCGGGAACAGGTTGAACGACTGGAACACCATTCCGATCCGGCGTCGCAGCGTCACGAGTTCGCGGCGCGGCGGCGTATGGTTCGCCTCGATCGTCACATCGCCGATCGTCACGCGACCTTCGGTCGGCGGTTCGAGCTGGTTGATGCAGCGAAGCAACGTGCTCTTGCCGGACCCGCTCGGGCCGATGATCGCGATCACCTCGCCCGCATTCATCGAGAAGCTGACGTCCTGCAGCACGCGATGCGCGCCGAAGGTTTTCCCGACACCTTCGACGCACAGGATCGGCTGCACGCCGGGACGGCCGCACTGCATCGAGCCGGGTTCGGTTTGCAGGGGCGGTGCGACAATGCTGTTCATGGAAGCTTCTCCGTCAATGGCTTTCAACGCGACTCTCCGGATCGATCGACCCTCATCGCGCCGGAAAGGGCACGCTTTCGATTCTGGATACGTCTTTCATTTATTCAGTACAACGACATGAATCGCTGAACGATATTGAATGCGTCCAATATTCAAGCCTCAAGCGATCGTTTTTCATCATGTCATGCGCGACACGCATCAACTCGATCGCCCGCCCGCGTGCGTGCGGGCTACGGCGGCGCGATCGCGCTCACCTCGCGCTCACCATCCGCGCCGCGCGTCCATCAGTTTGTTTAGGATGCGATCGAGCATCGCGCGATCGTCCGCGTCGAGCGCGCTCAGCATCAGCGCCTGCCGGTCGAGCGAGACGGGCAGCACGCGTTCGTACAGCCGACGGCCGCTTTCGTTCAGCGCGAGGCGAATCTCCCGCCGGTCGTCCTCGTTCGTCTTGCGACGGATCATCCGGCGTTCCGCGAGCCGGTTCACCGCGCGGCTGATGCTGTTCTTCGGCCGCCCCGTCACTTCGCAGATCTGCTTCGCCGTCATTGCGCTGACGGTCGACAGGCAGGCCAGCACGTTGAACTCGTCGCGGCTGACGTCGAACGCCTGGATCATCTCGGCGAACACCGGCTCGGTGTAGCAGTTCGACCATAGCGTGAGCCGCCATGCATCGTTCAGCGGGCCGTTCGTGACGATCGCGTCGAATACCGCGTCGCTGCCCGCCGGGTCGTCGCACGCTTCATGATCGTCGTGGTCGCGAGGTTCGGACTCGAGATCGGGTTCTTTCATCGCAAACAGCTCCATCGGGTCAATGATCGGACGGCATGCGGCCGTCATCCGGCGTAGCGCACCGGCGGCTAAGCCAGTCGGCGAACATCAGGTCCAGATGACCGCCGCCGCCGTTCTTGAACAGCGTGATGTCAGCATCGTGCCGGCGCCCCGCCGCGCGGCCGCCGCACAGGTCGAACAGGTCGCCCTCGATGTCGGTCGCGTCGATCACGCCCGCATCGAGCGGCTGGCGAATGTCGCCGCAATGCTCGGTCACCAGCGCGCGATGATCGACGTAGATGCGCGAGCGCAGCAGCGCCGCATCGTTCGCTTCGCGCATCGACGGCGTGTAGCCGCCGACCAGGTCCACGTGGCAGCCGTCGCGCAGCCATGCACCGTCGAGCACCGGCGACGTCGACGACGTCACGCACACGACGAGATCGGCCTCGCGAACGCTGCGCTCGAGATGCTCGACGGCACGCACGTCCACCCCGGGCGCGTCGCCGGCCGCGTGGTCGGCGAGCCGCGCGGCACGCTCGTACGTGCGGTTCCATACGTCGATCCGGCGCAGCGTCGGAAATTCGGCGGCCATCACGCGCAGATGCGTCTGCGCCTGCGCACCCGCGCCGATGATCGTCAGCGTTTGCGGCGCGCGCCGCGCGAGCAAACGTGCGCCGAGTGCCGAGTCGGCCGCCGTCTTGTAGCGGCTGAACGCGTTGCCGACGATGATCGAACGGAACCGGCCGTCCTCGGGATCGCTCAGCAGTACCGCCGCATGCCACGTGTCGGCCGACTCGTTCGTGCGCCGGCCGTTGTCCGGCGAGATCGACACGACTTTCGTGCCGGTCGCGCCGTCGTGCGTGCCGCCGAGCCAGATCAGCATCTCGCCGTTCTCGCGCGCATCGCGCGGCACACTTGCATGCAGGCGCGCAAGCGGTGCATACGCACGCCGGTGCGCGGCCTCCAGTGCATCGACCATATGCGTGGGCGGCATGCGGCTCAAGACGGCGTCGGCGGAGATCAGTTGCGGCAACGAACTGGATTCGGTCATCGGAAACGGGCTTGCCCTGTCAAAACGTGTGACGTCGAAACCGGCGGCGGACGACGCGGCCGGGCGCATGGCCGGCACCTGGCCGGCCGGATCCTGCTCACGCATCGCGGTCCGCGATCAGCGGTACGGCCGACAGCGGAATCGCGCCGGTCGACGTGATCAGCACCTGTTCCTCGAGCTTCACGCCTTCGGCGCCGCCCTGCACGCCGATGTAGCTCTCGACCGACACGACCATGTTTTCCCGGAACGTGCCGTCATACCCCCACGCGTCGAAATCGACCGCATACGCGACGCTCGGGTATTCGTCGACCAGCCCGACGCCGTGCAGCATCATCATGTAGCGGTTGTGGACGTAGCGCTCCGGCACGGGCCAGCAGCGCTCGGCGAACTCGCGGAACGTGACGCCCGCGCGCAGCAGCCCGACGTTGTGCAGGATCTGGTCTTCCGCATAGCCGAGCAGATCGCGCTGGTGCGCGGACACGCCGCGGCCCGGACACACGAAACTGCGCGAAATGTCGGACAGGTAGCCGCCGGGCCCGACCATGTCGGTGTCGAAGCACACCATGTCGCCCGGCTCGATCACGCGGTTCGACGCATCGCGGAACCACGGATTGGTGCGCGGGCCCGACGACAGCAGCCGGCTTTCCGCCCATTCGCCGCCGTGCGCGATGTTCGTCTCGTGAAAGACGCTCCACAACTGGTTCTCGGTGATGCCGGGGCGCAGCGCCTCGCGCATGCGCGCGACGCCGAGATCGCACACGCTCATCGACACGCGATGCTGCGCGATTTCCTCCGGGCCTTTCACGACGCGCGCCTGTTCCGTCAGCGGTTGCGCGTCGAACAGCCGGACACCGAGCCGCGTCAGCCGTTCGGCACCCCACGGGTCGCAGCGGTCGACGGCGAGCCGCATGTTGCCGCCGCCGTGCGCATGCAGCAGATCGGCGATCTCGTGCGCCCACGCATCGGCCTTCTCCTCGACGCGCGGCCCGGCCAGGAAATAGATCCACGGCGTGGCGGGCCGGATCTCGTCGATCGATTCGATGTGTTCGCTGTTGTGCTTGCTGCTCGTGAAATCGAACAGCACGAGCGGGCCGTCGGTCGCGATGAACACGTAGCGGCTCGGCGAATGCATGACCCACAGGCCGAGATTGTTCGTGTCCGTCGCATAGCGGATGTTCAGCGGATCGGCGAGCAGCATCCCCGCGTAATCGTGCTTGCGCAGTTGTTCCCGCAGCCGTTCGACACGGTACGCGCGCAGCGCGGGGCGATCGATCGCATCGAATGCATCGAGCAGCGCGCGATCGACCGGCGCGACGCGGTGGCCCTGCACCAGTGCGTCGTTCCGGTACGCGGAAGCGTCAGGCATGCCTGACATCGACGAAACAGCGCGGGGAAATTGCGGGGCAGTATTCACGATCACGACGGCTCCCTTCTGACTGGAGTGTGAGCGCTCGGGATGGAGCGCGGATCCGACGCATTGCCTGTTTCGACGCAGATTAGTCCCGTGTGGAACCAACTGTCAATGCGCTAAAAATGTGTTTACCCTTGCTTCGCGAACGGCCCGCGAAGGGTCGGCGGAATGCAGGCGGGCACCCGCGCGTTTGCGCGGAAGCCGCCCCGATACGGCCATTCAGACGCGGGGCCGGCGACGCGCGCCGGCCCGCCGTTTTACAGATCCTTGACGAGCCGCAGCGCGTCGTAGATCGCCGCATGCGTGTTGCGCGCGGACACCGCATCGCCGATCCGGAACAACTGGAAGCGTCCCGCCGGATTGCGGTTTTCGACCTGCGGCTTGCCGTCGATCAGGTCGTCGTAGTTCACCGCGCCGAGGTTCGTCGACTGCGGCTTCAGCGCGAAGTACAGCTCGTCCATCGGGATCGTGCCGTGATTGACGACGATCTGGTCGTAGCGGCGCTCGTTGCGGATGCCGCCGTAATCGCTGCCGACGATCGCGACCAGTTCGTCGCCTTCGCGCCGCACGGCCTCGAGCCGGTACGTGACCGTAAACTTCGTGTCGAGCTTCTGCAGCGAGCGCATGTACGGCACGAGATTCATGCTCATCACTTCGGGCGAGAATGCGCGGTCGGGCGTCATGATCTCGACCGCCCCGCCCGCGTGCGCGATGGTTTCCGCCGCCTGCAGCGCGGGATGATCGCCCGCGTCGTCGTAGATCAGAACGTTGCGGCCCGGCTTCGCGTCGCCGGAAATGATGTCCCACGCGGACACCACATGCTCGCCGCCCGAGGTCAGCACGTCGACGTCCGGCATGCCGCCCGTCGCGACGATCACGACGTCGGGCCGTTCGTCCAGCACGGTCGACGCGTCCGCCCACGTGTTGAACGCGAAGCGCACGCCGAGCCGCTCGCATTGCGCCATCCGCCAGTCGATGATGCCGAGCATCTCCTTGCGACGCGGCGTCTGCGCCGTCAGGCGCACTTGCCCGCCCGGATGGCCGGTCGCCTCGAATACGACCACGTCGTGCCCGCGCTCGCCGGCCACGCGCGCCGCTTCGAGCCCCGCAGGACCGGCACCGACGATGACGACCTTGCGCTTCGCCGGCGCCGGCGGGATCACGTGCGGCATCGTCGTCTCGCGGCCGGTGGCCGCGTTGTGGATGCAGAACGCGGCGCCGCCCTGGTAGATCCGGTCGAGGCAGTAATTCGCACCGACGCACGGACGAATGTCGTCCTCGCGACGCTCGATGATCTTGCGCACGATATGCGGATCGGTCATGTGCGCACGCGTCATGCCAATCATGTCGACCTTGCCCGATGCGATCGCATGGCGCGCGGTCGGCACGTCCTGGATGCGCGCCGCGTGAAAGGTCGGAAACTCGGTGATGCCGCGCATCTCGCCCGCGAAATCGAGGTGCGGCGCGCTCTTCATCCCCATGATCGGGATGATGTCCGTCAGGCCCGCGTCGGTTTCGAGATGCCCGCGAATCACGTTCAGGAAGTCGATCAGGCCGCTCGATTTCATCGCGAGCGACAACTGGATCCCCTCTTCCTTCGTCAGCCCGCCCGCGATCATTTCGTCGGCGGTATAGCGGATCCCGACGACGAATTCGTCGCCGACGCGCTTGCGGATCGCCCGCAGCACGTCGAACGTGAAGCGCATCCGGTTTTCGAGCGGGCCGCCGTACGGCGCGTCGAGCGTGTTCGTCAGCGGCGACCAGAACTGGTCCATCAGGTGTCCATAAGCTTCCAGCTCGATTCCGTCGAGGCCGGCCGCCTTCATCCGCTCCGCCGCGTCCGCATAGTCGCGCACGATGCGTTCGATATCCCACTCCTCCATCTTCTTCGGAAACGCACGGTGCGCCGGTTCGCGTGCGTGCGACGGCGACACCGCCGGCAGCCAGTCGCCTTTGTCCCAGCGCGTGCGGCGGCCGAGATGCGTGAGCTGGATCATCACCTTCGCGCCGTGCTCGTGACACTCGTCGACGAGATCCTTCATCCACGGCACCACTTCGTCGCGGTACGCGAGGATGTTGTTGAACACCGGCGGGCTGTCCTTCGAGATCGCCGCGGAGCCGGCCGTCATCGTCAGCGCGATGCCCGCCTTCGCGCGCTCGACGTGATACGCGCGGTAGCGCGCCTTCGGCATCCCGTCCTCCGCATAAGCCGGCTCGTGCGACGTCGTCATGATGCGATTGCGAAACGTCAGATGTTTGAGGGTGTACGGCTGGAGCAGTGGATCGTTCGACATGGAATGCCTCGTGAAAGGAACGGGAGCGTGGTTCGTGACTGCCTGACATGAACACCTGTTGCGACTCAGGTTAGAATCACTGTTCATATGTGTCAAGTTTACAAAACACATATGTACAATCAGTTCGGGAAACTCCTTACGACGGGTGTTGCAGAGGGTTTTGAGGGGATGGGCGAGTCGCCGCGGCGGTGGGCTGCGGCACAATGCGGGTTGCGATGTGCGCAACCGATCGACGACTGGAACGAGAGGACGTTTGCCTGATGGAAGAACCGATTGCAGCCGAGAACCTTCGCGGCTCGGCAGACACGTGGCTGGACGCCGCGACGGAAAGCCTGCTCGAAAGCGGCATCGAGTCCGTGCGGATCCTGCCGCTCGCGAAGAAGCTGAATCTGTCGCGCACGAGCTTCTACTGGTTCTTCAAGGACCGCGAGGAACTGCTCGCCACCCTGCTCGCGCGCTGGAAGGGGAAAAATACCGCCAACTGGGTCGCGCGCACGGAAGCGTATGCGGACTCGATCTCGGAGGCCGTGCTGAACGTTTTCGACTGCTGGTTCGACGACACGATCTTCGACAACCGCTACGAAGCCGCGATCCGCAGCTGGGGGCAACAGGCGCCAGAGATCGCGACCGAGCTGGCCGACGCGGACACGAAGCGGATCGCGGCGCTGACCGCGATGTTCGAGCGCTTCGACTACGCGCCGGTCGTCGCGCAGGTGCGCGCCCGCACGATGTATCTGACCCAGCTCGGCTACGTGTCGATGAAGATGACGGAGTCGATGAACGAGCGCATGGCGCGCATCGCCACCTACGCAGAAGTGTTCACCGGCAAGCTGCCGACCGACCGCGAGATGCAACGGTTCTTCGCACGCCGCACGCCGACGGCCATCTAGCGCAACGCGCCGGGGCGGTTTCCCGGCGGCGGGTTCGTCCCCTCCTTCGTCGCAACCCGGCCTGACGGGTCGGGCTGGCGCATTTCTTCATCGGAATTGCAACGCGGGCGACGCGCCCGGGCCGGCCGCCGGGCGCGGCCGACCTGTGCCTGCTTCGTTCGCGCCGCACACGTTCATGCCTGTCACGACACGGCCAGCGCCGGCCTCGGGTAATCGCCGGGTATACTCCCCTCCAGTATCGGAAATATACTCCCCCCCAGTTTATGAAACAGTGCGAGATCCGGCATGCACCCGGAGCAGAAAACCGCGCTTCGGAGCGCGCAGGTCGATAATCGAAGCACGACGCGTGCGCTCCGGTTCGCCACCTCCGACGCTGACCCGGTACGACGGTTGACGACGTCGAGGGCCGCCCGCTGCAGGCGGATGGCCGAGGCAGGATCCAGCCTGCGCCGTACGTGAAATACGAAGTCGCTCTCCCGCTTCAACGAAACATGCGATCTGCCGCACGAAGGAAAGTCGATCCGAGCCGTCGTTCACTACTGAAGCACCGAAAAGGAGCATGACCATGTCCGTCGCCATTCATCCCACTGTCGATCGCGGTATTCAGAGAGGGGCCGCTTCGTTCGCGGGCGGTACGCTGCGCTGCCTGTGCACGCAGGATCCTGTCGAGGTTCGCGTCGACGCCCAGGTCGCCTTCAATCACGCGTGCGGCTGCACGAAGTGCTGGAAGCCGGCAGGTGCGCTGTTTTCAGTCGTCGGCGTCGTGCCGCGCGACAAGGTTGCCGTGACCGCGCACGAAGAGAAGCTGCGCGTCGTCGACGACAAGGCGCTGATCCAGCGCCACGCATGCTCCGCCTGCGGCACCCACCTGTTCGGGCGGATCGAGAATTCGGAGCATGCGTTTTACGGGCTGGATTTCATCCATACCGAACTGTCGCCGGATGCCGGCTGGGACGGCCCCGGTTTCGCCGCCTTCGTGTCGTCGATCATCGAGAGCGGCACGCCGCCGTCGTTGATGGCGGACGTGCGCGATACGCTGCGCGACAAAGGGCTCGAGCCCTACGATTGCCTGAGCCCGGCGTTGATGGATGCGCTGGCCACGCACACGGCCAAGGCCAAAGGCACGTACCGGGAAGCCTGAGTTCATCGACACGGCCGGTGCGCGGCAGCAGGCGAGCGCGCACGGCATCATCGTCGTCGCGACGGACACGCAGGCCGCGCGGCGGCGATGCATCGAATCCGAACCAGGGGCTCGAGGACGGCGCGACGCCACGACCACGTCACCCCAGAACCACCGGACCTTCACTACCCGTGCCACCCCGCACCGGCATCGAGCGGAAACACCGGCCTCGCGAGGCGCGCATAGTCGAACTGCCCGAAATCGGAGCCCGTCACGCCGCGGCTGTCGCACTCGACCAGTGCGGCCGCGATCGGCACGAACACCGGCCGGCAATACATCCGCGACTTCAGCAACAGGAAGCGCGCGCGGCGCGGATCGACGCCGACGCTCTCGAACACGCCGAGATCCCACGGCTCCTGCGTACGCTCGGTGACGACCAGCGTCGCCACCCCGATATCGAGCACGGCCGCGCGGCCCATGTACGCGCGCTGGCCCGTATAGGTCGGCCCGGTGATCACGTATTCGCCGTCGGTGATCGCGCGCACGATGCCCGTCGCGCGAAACGGCTCGCGACGCACCCCGCCGTGCGACGGCATCCGGTTGCCGACCGGCACCGTAACGGTCGCGCCGACGCCCGCCTCGATCAGCGCCGCGACCGCTTGCGGGTCGCACAACGGCCCGCTGACGATACCGTCGAGGCCCTGCGCGAGCGCAGCCTCGAGCAGGTCCATCGTGTCGCACGGGCCGCCCGACATGCAGTTGTCGCCGTGATCGAGCATCAGCACCGGACGATCCGCGCCGCGCGCCAGCGCCGCGGCCTGCGCGACCGATTCCGCGAGCGGCGCGCTGCGATACACGAATTCGTCGCGCGCGTCCCAGATCTGCCGGGCAATGCGCGCGGCCACCGCGTCGGCCGCGGCGCGATCGCCGTCGGCAACCACGACGACGCTGATGCAGGGCGCCGGAATATCCGCAAGCGAGAAGCCGGGCAGCACCGACACCGCGAGCATCCCGTCGGCCTCGGCCGCGCGCGCGGCCTCCACCGCGCGCTGCATCGCACCTTCGGCGCTCGCGCTGCGCAGCGTCGACGTCATCAACGGCGGCTGCCGCCACGCGAGCACGGGCCGCGTGCGGCCGTGCAGCCGGTCGAGCAGCAGGCGTGCCGCATGCTCGCCCGTCTCGAACATGTCGACGTGCGGATAGGTCTTGAAACTGACGATCACGTCCGCGTGATCGATCATCTTCTGCGTGACGTTCGCGTGCAGGTCGAGCGCGACCGCGATCGGCGCATCGGGCAGCGCGGCGCGCACGCGCGCGAGCAGGTCGCCCTCGCCATCCGCGCTCTGTTCGGCAACCATCGCGCCGTGCAGATCGAGCATCACCGCGTCGCAACCGGGCGCGGCCGCGACGATCGCGTCGCAGATTGCCGCATACGCGTCGGCCGCGACGGGCCCGCTCGGGTTTGCCGCCGCCGATACCGGCGTCACGATGTCGGCACCCTCGCGCGCGGCCGCATCGAGGAACGCGGCCATCGCGGTCCGCATGCCGTGGTTCGCGCGATACGCGTCGTCGCCCCAGTCGGGACCGTTGCGGCCGAACGCGGCGAGCGGCGTCGGCACCGGCGAGAACGTGTTGGTCTCGTGGTTCATCCGGGCGATCAGGATCTTCATCGCGCGCCCCCTTCCGCCATGCCTGCCGCGCCCAGCATCGCCTGCAGCAGCACGTTGCAGCCGGCTTCCAGATGCACCGGATCGGCATCCTCGATCTCGTTGTGGCTGATCCCGTCCTTGCACGGCACGAAGATCATCGCGGTCGGTGCCACGCGCGCGAGATACACGGCATCGTGGCCCGCGCCGCTGATCACGTTCATCGACGACAGCCCGAGCGCGCCCGCGCCGGCCCGCACCTGCTCGACCAGCGTCGTGTCGAACGGCTGCGGCGGAAAGTACACGACCTGCTCGACGTCGATCCGCAAGCCGGCCGACGCGCCCAGGTCGCCGCACACCACGCGCAGCGCCATATCCATCGCGGCGAGCGTCTCATCGTCGGCCGCGCGCAGGTCGACGGTCAGCGTCACGCGGCCCGGAATCACGTTGCGCGAATTCGGGTGCACGTCGATCCAGCCGACCGTGCCGCGCCCGTGCGGCGGATGCGCGCGCGCGATACCGTTCACCGCGCGCACCAGATCGGCCGCGGCCAACAGCGCGTCGCGCCGCAGCTCCATCGGCGTCGGGCCCGCGTGCGCCTCCATCCCATGAACGGTGACGTCGTACCAGCGCTGTCCGAGCGCACCCTCGACCACGCCGATCGTCGTGTCGTGCGCCTCCAGCACCGGCCCCTGCTCGATATGCGCTTCGAAATACGCGCCGACCGGATGCGCGACATGCCCCGCGTCCGCACTGCCCGCATAGCCGATCGCCGCCAGCGCATCGCGCACCGACACGCCGTCTCGATCGCATTGCGCGAGCGCATGATCGAGCGTGAACGCGCCGGCGAACACGCCCGAGCCCATCATCACCGGCACGAAGCGCGAGCCTTCCTCGTTGGTCCAGACGGCGACCTCGAGCGGCGCACGCGTGCGCACGCCCGCATCGTCGAGCGTGCGCAGCACTTCGAGGCCGGCAAGCACGCCGTAGTTGCCGTCGAACTTGCCGCCGGTCGGCTGCGTGTCGATATGACTGCCCGTCGTCACGGGCGGCAGGTCGTCGCGCTCGCCGGCACGCCGCGCGAAGATGTTGCCGATCGCGTCGACCCGCACCGTGCAGCCGATTTCCTTCGCCCATGCGACGAACAGGTCGCGCGCGTCGCGATCGAGTTCGGTGAGCGCGAGGCGGCACACACCTCCCTTGTCGGTCGCGCCGATCCGCGCGAGACGCATCAGGCTGTCCCACAGCCGCGCGCCGTCGACGCGCAAGCCGGACGCCGCGACGCCCGGTGTCGAATCCTGAACTTGCATCGATGGAAATCCTCGCAATAAAAGGGCCCGGCGCTCATGCGACGCCGACGCCCAGGTAACGGTCCTTCACCTCGTGATCGGCCACGAACGCCGCGTTGCTGCCTTCGTAGACGATCACGCCCTGTTCGATCACGAAGTGGCGATCCGCGAGTTGCGTGCACACTTCGAGGTTCTGCTCGACGAGCAGGATCGCGACGCCGGCTGCCTTGATCTGCTTCAGTTGCGCGACGATCTCCTCGACGATCACCGGCGCCAGCCCTTCGACGGGCTCGTCGAGCATCAGCAGCCGCGGATGGTTCATCAGCGCGCGGCCGATCGCGAGCATCTGCTGCTCGCCGCCCGACAGTTGCGCCCCGCCGTTGCGGCGCCGCTCCTTCAGGCGCGGGAAGATCCGGTAGATGTCGTCGAGCTGCCACGGCGAATCGCGGCGCGCGCCGAGCCGCAGGTTTTCCTCGACCGACAGCAGCCGGAAAATCCCGCGATGTTCGGGCACGAAGCACAGCCCGCGCGCGGCGATCCGGTGCGCGGGCTGCCTGGACAGCGACCGGCCCGCAAACGTCACCGTGCCGCCGGTGGGCGCCACGACACCGGCGATGGTCTTCAGCGTCGTCGACTTGCCCGCGCCGTTGCGTCCCAGCAGCGTCACCGTCTCGCCTTCGTTCACGCTCAGCGAAATGCCCTGCAGCACGTGACTCTTGCCGTAGCACGCATGGACTTCCTTCACGTCGAGCATCATGCGCGGCCTCCCGTGATCATGTTGCCGAGATACGCGCTGCGCACGCGCTCGTCGCCGCGAATCGCGTCGGGTCTGCCTTCGACGAGGACGCGCCCCTGCTGCATCACCGTGATCGTGTCCGAGATGTCCATCACGATTCCCATGTTGTGTTCGATCAGCACGACCGTGTAGTCGTCGCGCAGCCCGCGGATCAGCGTCTTCATGTCGTCGAGATCGTCGATCCCCATCCCCGACGTCGGTTCGTCGAGAAAGATCGCGCGCGGCCGCGCCGCCAGCGCCATCCCGACTTCGAGGCGGCGCTGCTGGCCGTGCGACAACACGCCGGCCGCGGTGCCGGCGAAGCGCTGCAGGCCCAGCCGCTCCAGCACGTCGTCCACGATGCCGTCGTGCGCGAGCGCACCGCGCGGCAGCGTCCACGGGTTCAGCGCGCGCCGCGATTCGACGCCCTGCGCGGCCACCCGCAGGTTCTCGCGCACGCTCAGGTTGAGAAACAGGCTCGTCACCTGGAACGAGCGGGCGATGCCGCGCCGCACGCGCTTGTGATCGGGTTCGCGCGATACGTCGTGACCGTCGAACAGGATCGAACCCGACGTGATGGGCAGCGTGCCCGTCAGCGTATGGAACAGCGTCGTCTTGCCCGCGCCGTTCGGGCCGATCACCGAATGCACGGTGCGCGGCATGATCCGCAGGTCGACGCCGCCCAGCGCCGTGAACTTGCCGTAGCGCTTGACGATGCCGCGCGCTTCGAGAATCGCTTCGCTCATTGCTGCTCCCTGGCCGTAGCCGCCGTGCGATCGGTGCGCCGCAGCGATGCCACGACGCGTTCGCCGAGTCCCCACAATCCGCGCTGCATGAACAGGCTGACCGCGATCAGCACGAGGCCGAGCAACAGCAGCCAGCGCGGCCACAGCGTCGACAGCCAGTCCGCGAACAGCACGTAGAACGCGGCGCCGAGCACCGACGCAAACAGGTTGCGCGTGCCGCCGATCACCGTCATCACGAGGATCATCTCGCTCGTGTGATAGTCGATGTTCGACAGCGGCGCGATGCCCGTCATCAACGCGTGCAGCGCACCGGCCAGGCCCGTGACCGCGCCCGAGATCACGAACGCCGCGAGCTTGAAGCGCTGCACGTCGTAGCCGGCCGCCGCCGCGCGCGCCTCGTTGTCGCGAATCGCGAGCAGCGTGCGGCCGAATATCGAGCGCGACATGCGCAGCAGCAGCCAGAACACCGCGACGAACAGCACCGCGACGAAGCCGTAGTAGCGCCACGGCGAATCGATCGAGACGAGCGCATGCCCGAACGCGGACAACGCCGGGCGCGGGATGTCGAGCAGCCCGTTGTCGCCGCCCGTGACGTCCGGCGTCGTATACGCGAGGAAATAGAACAGCTGTCCGAACGCGAGCGTCAGCATCACGAAATAGGTGCCGCGCTGCCGGATCGAGAACCAGCCGACGAGCGCGGCGGCGACCGCGCCGAGCACGGCGGCCGCGACGAGCGCGACCGTCACCGATTCGACGCCGCGGGTCAGCACCAGCCCCGCCGCGTAACTGCCGAGCCCGAAAAAGATGCCTTGCCCGAACGACAGCAGCCCCGTAAACCCGAGCAGCAGGTTGCAGCCCAGCGCGGCGAGCGCGAACACCAGCACTTCGGTCGCGAGCGAGCCCGAGCTCAACACCAGCGGCAGCACGCACGCGGCGGCCACCGCGAGCCAGCCTTCCGGGCGTTGCAGCGCGCAGCGCCACAGTGGCGCACGCGGCGCGGCTGCCGCGCGGGGCGACAGCGATTTCGACGAATCGATCATGCAGCCCTCCCCAGCAAACCGTTCGGACGCAGCAGCAGCACGGCCGCCATTGCGACGTAGATCATCAGCCGCGCGCCTTCTGGCCACAGCGTGCTCATCAGGCTCTGCACGATGCCGACCAGCAGCCCGCCCACAAGCGCCCCGAGAAAATTCCCCATCCCGCCGACCACGACCACGACGAACGCGACGCCGAGCGCCTCGATTCCCATGAACGGATCGACGCCGCGGATCGGTGCGGCGAGCACGCCGGCCAGCGCCGCCGTGGCCGCGCCGAGCGCGAACACGAGGCTGAACACGCGCGTCACGTTGATGCCGAGCAGCGACACCATCTCCGACGATTCGCTGCCCGCGCGCACCGTGCTGCCGAGCCGCGTGCCGTCGAGCAGCCACCACAGCAGCGCGGCCAGCACCGCCGTGAAGCCGATCACGAACAGCCGGTATTTCGGGTAGATGAAGCCGCCCCAGACGACCACGCCGTTCAGCGCGTCGGGCGGCGGCACGTTATCGCCGAGCGGGCCCCAGGCGAGGATCGCGCACTCCTGCAGCACGAGCGCGAGGCCGACCGTCGCCAGGATGTGGAATTCGTGCTGTTGCGCGTACACGTGACGCAGCACCAGCTTCTCGACGATCCATGCGAACGCGCCGACGACGAGCGGCACGACCGCGAGCGCGACCCAGAAATTCGCCGACCATTGCAGCGCCTGGTAGCAGAGGTACGCGCCGAGCAGATAGAACGCGCCGTGCGCGAAATTCACGAAGCGCAGCAGGCCGAACACGATCGACAGGCCGACGGCGAGCAGGAAGTACAGCATGCCCACGCCGATGCCGTTGACGATCTGCAGCAGATAGACGTTCATGGCTTCCGTGTCAGAAAGGAAGGAAATGGACGTCCGCGGCGCACCACGCACGCGGACGCGCGCAGGGTGTCAGGCGAGCTTGCAGCCGGTCTTGTCGACCGGCAGGAACGACTGGCCCGAGCTGACGATGTCGGCGTAATCGTCGGCATTCTTCATCCGGCTCTTCGGCTTGCCCTTCAGCAGGTAGTAGTTCTTCATCACCTGGTGGTCGCCCTTGCGGATTTCTTCCGGGCCGGTGAGGCCGTCGTATTTCATGCCTTCCATCGCCGCGATCACCTTCTTCGGATCGGCGCTGCCGGCCTTCACCATCACGTCGATCAGGATCTTCGAGCAGATGTACGAACCCGCGAGGCTGTAGTTCGGGTTGGCCTTGAACGCGGCGTTCGTGCGCTTCACGAGGTCGCGGTTCAGCGGCGAATCGATCCCGTGCCAGTACTGCGCGCCGAAATACACGCCGTCGCAGATGTCCGGCCCGAGCGCCTCGAACTGCTCGAGGCCCGATGCCCACGCGAGCAGGATCGTGCAGTTGCGCTTCATCCCGAAGCTGACGGCCTGGCGCAACGTATCGGACGACTGCGAGCCGAAGTTCAGGATCAGCAGCACGTCCGGCTGCGCGGCCGCGGCATTCGTCAGATAGCCGCTGAATTCCTTCTCGGCCAGCGAGTGATAGCTGTTGCCGACATGCTCGATGCCCTTTTCCTTGAAGATCGCCTTCGCCGCCGACAGCAGCCCGTCGCCGAACACGTATTGCGGGGTGATCGTGTACCAGCGCTTGGCCTTCGGCAGCATCCGGATCAGCGGGCGCACCGTCTGCTCGATCGCGCCGTAGGTCGGCACCGACCAGCGGAACGTCGCGTCGTTGCAGTCCTTGCCCGTCAGCTCGTCCGCGCCGGCCGTCGTGATGAACACACCGCCCGCCTTCTGCACCTCCTTGCCCATCGCCAACGATTCGGACGACAAAATACCGCCCGCAAAAAAGCGCGCGCCCTTCTGCTGCGCGATCTCCTGCACGCGCCGCACGGCGGTCGCAGGTTTGCCTTCGGTGTCGAGCGTCGTATAGACGAGCGGTGCGCCAAGCACGTTGCCGTACTGCTTGACGGCCAGTTGCATGCCGAGGTCGGCGTATTTGCCGTTGGCCGCGAACGGGCCGGACATCGGCACCGGACAGGCGAGCTGGATGGGAGTGCCCAGGGCGAATGCGGTGCGGGACGACAGGGCGCCGAGCGCGCCCGGCACGGCCGACAGCGCGGCCAGTTTCAACAGTTCTCGGCGATTCAAGTTGACGCTCCTTGGAGGGACAAACACACGCGATACGACGGACTGCCAAACCGTGCCAACGCTCGACGGAAAGGGATGCGTCGTCAGTTCATTCTATTTATCATGATAAATAGAATGAACCCGATGCTAGAGACGATCAAAATTCGTGTCAATCAGGCAAAATTCCCTACCGCCGCACCCGGGCCGATCGACGACGATGTGAACGGGCGCGCGCATGTCAGACAAAGGAGTGTCGAAGATGGTCATGGACCGAGCCAGGGCAGGCCTCGCGGTCGAAATCAAGCAGCCGAAGCGCGCGGATCTCGTCGCGGAGGAAATCAAGCGGCTCATTACGGAAAAGGACCTGAAGCCCGGCGACCGCCTGCCGCGCGAAGCCGAGCTGCAGCAGCTTTACGCGGTCAGCAAGAGCACGATCCGCGAGGCGTTGAAGTCGCTGGAAGTACAAGGGCTGATCAAGGTCACGACCGGGCCGACGGGCGGCGGGATGGTGGTCGAGGTCCCGCTCGACCGGACGTTGCAGTTGCTGCAGAACTATCTGTTCTTCAAGGACGTCACGATCGACGACATCTACACCGTGCGCAAGCTGCTCGAACCGGAGCTGGCCGCGGGCGCGGTGCCGCATCTGACGGAGCAGCATTTCGCCGCGCTCGAGGCCAACATCGCCTGCTGCGACGGTTCGTCAGACGCGCTGGAACACGGTCACCTGGTGCGACAGCGGCAGGAGGACACGACGTTCCACGACATCCTCGCGGCCGCGAACCCGAATCCGTTCCTGCGCTTCAGTTGCGAGCTGATCAACGAGATGATCCGGCAGTTGATCGAGTTCCGGAACGACACGCCGATCGCCGAACACAAGCGTTTCGGCGAAGCGAACGTGGCAATTCACCGCTCGATCCTGCAAGCCGCCCGCGAACGCGATGTCGAACGCGTCCGCGCGCTGATGGTCGAGCACATGACCGAGGCGCCGAAGCACGTGAAGCGGATGAAGGGAAAGTTGCGCGGGCGGCTGATTCTGGATTCGGAGATCCGCAAGCGCGTGCGCGCCGTGTCGGCCGAACTCGACGAGTAGCCGGGCAGTCTTCCTGCCCGATGGCGGGGCGGCGGGCGCGTGGTTCCGCGCTTTCCGCCGTGGCACACCCTGCCCGCGTTTCGAGGAATCGATATGGCTGCGCGTCTACCGCATCGGCCCGCTCCCGCCCAGCACCCCGTTGCATAAAAACATCGGCACCGTCGCAACCCGCACGCCGCCCATCCAATGATTGCATCGATCGATATGACCGCGATCGCATGTTCCAGCCGGTCGGCGTTCGCCGTTCATGCGATGCGTCCGCGCCAGCAGGCAGCGCGGACGCGATGACGACGGTCGCGCCGGGCGCGCGGCGACGCGCATTGCAATTCGATAACCTGACGATTTGCAAACCACGGATCGGCCGTTCATCGCGCGGCCCGGACTCAATAGCATCGTGATCCTCGCAGACGTACCCATAAAAAACAGAGGATATTCATGATCAAGAAATCGGTAGTCCTGGGTTTGGTTTCCGTCGGTTCCATCGGCGCGCATGCGCAGAGCTCCGTCACGCTGTACGGCCTCGTCGATGCCGGCTTCGCCTATACGAACAACCAGGGCGGCGCGAGCAACATCCAGCAGACGAGCGGCAAGCTGAGCGGCAGCCGCTGGGGCCTGAAAGGCGTCGAGGATCTCGGCGACGGCCTGCAGGCCGTGTTCACCCTCGAAAGCGGGTTCCGGCCGAGCGACGGCGGGCTCGGCCAGGGCGGCCGCCTGTTCGGCCGTTCCGCGTACGTGGGCCTGGGCAAGACCGGCATCGGCACGCTGACGTTCGGCCGCCAGTACGAGCCGATCACCGATCTCGTCGCGCAGTATTCGGGCTCCGGCTTCTGGTCGCCGGCGACCCATGTCGGCGACAACGACAACATGAACCAGAGCTTCCGCATCAACAACGCGGTGAAGTTCCGCAGCGCGACGATCGCCGGCTTCACGGCCGATGTGCTGTACGCGTTCAGCAACCAGGCGAACGGCGGCGCGGGCACGGGCTTCTCGAACAACAACGCGTGGGGCGTGTCGGCCAACTACGTGAACGGCCCGCTGTCGGCGGGCGCCGGCTACGTGCGGCTGAACAACCCGAGCACGACGTCGAACACCAGCGGCGCCGTGGGCGGCGCGACCTCGACGACCGGCAACGACTACAGCGGCGGGTTCTTCTACGGGCTGAACGGCGGCGTGCGCAAGCAGCAGATCGGCGTCGCGGGCGCGAACTACGCGCTCGGCCGCGCGACGCTCGGCTTCGCGTGGAGTCACACGCAGCTCGACTATCTCGACGGCTCGTCGCGCAAGTTCAACAACTACGACGTCAACGGGCGCTACCAGATCACGCCGGCGGCGACGCTGATCGGCGTCTACACGTTCACCGACGGACGCGCGAGCGGCCTGCCGGGCACCGGCGGCCAGACGCTGAAGCCGCGCTGGCACCAGTTCACGCTCGGGTTCGACTACGCGTTGTCCAAGCGCACCGACATCTATCTGTCCGGCATCTACCAGCTTGCGGCCGGCGATGCGAGCACCGCGACGTCGGGCGGCTATCGCAAGATCGCGGCGATCTCGAACATCGGCACCGCGTCGTCGACGAATCGCCAGCTCGCGTTCGTCAGCGGACTGCGCGTGAAGTTCTGATCGCACGCACGACGGGCGCAGCGGGCGCGGCACGATAAGCAAAGCGGGAATGCTTGTTTGCCGCATCGCGCCCCGTTGCCGAAAATATGCGTTTTCCGCATGCTGCCGCGCGGCTCGCACCGCGCGGCTTCGACCATGACCGATTCCCGCTTTCGCACGCACCGCCCGCAACGCACGGGCCGCCGTACGGCGCTGCGCCGGCTCGCCGGCGGCTGGGCCGCCGCGCTGCTGCCGGCCGGCGGCGCACTCGCGAGCCAGACGCTCGCGCCGCTATCGCCGCTCGACGTGCCGCCGTGGACCCGCACGCCCGGTGCGTCGCTGCTGTCGCCGCCGTACGGCCTGCCGGGCGAGCACGGGCGCGACGTGATCCGTCGCAGCGCCCGCACGCCGGCGCTGCCCGGATCCGGCTCGTCGATGACGCCGCTCGCCGACCTGTTCGGCGACATCACGCCGAACGGCCTCGTCTACGAGCGCCATCATGCGGGCGTGCCCGATATCGACGCGCAACGCCATCGCGTCGTCGTGCACGGCCTCGTGCGCGAGCCGCGCATCTTCACGATCGACGACCTGCTGCGCTTTCCGTCCGAATCGCGGATCCACTTTCTCGAATGCTCGGGCAACACCGGCAGCGAATGGAACGGCCCGAGCGGGCTGCCCGTTCAGTTCACGCACGGGCTGCTGTCGTGCTGCGAATGGACCGGCGTGCGGCTGTCGACGCTGCTCGACGAAACGGGCATCGATCCGGCCGCGCACTGGCTGCTCGCGGAAGGCGCGGACGGCGCGGCAATGACGCGCAGCCTGCCGCTCGACCGGATTCTCGAGCGTGCGCTGGTCGTCTATGCGCAGAACGGCGAGCGGCTGCGGCCCGAGAACGGCTATCCGGTGCGGCTGATCGTGCCGGGCTTCGAAGGCAACACGAACATCAAATGGCTGCGGCGGCTGAAGCTGGTCCGCGCGCCGGAGATGACGCGCGAGGAAACGTCGAAATATACGAACCTGCTGCCGAACGGCTGCGCGCGCCAGTTCGTGTTCGAGATGGACGCGAAATCGGTCATCACGCGTCCGTCGGCCGGCCACCGGCTCGCATCGCACGGCTATTACCCGATCGGCGGCTATGCGTGGTCGGGGCGCGGCCGGATTCGCGCGGTCGATGTCTCGACCGACGGCGGCCGCAACTGGCGCGCCGCACGGCTCGCGGGCGACGTGCGCGATCGCGCGCTGACGCGCTTCGAGGCCGACTGGGTCTGGAACGGCGAGCCGGCCGACCTGCAAAGCCGCGCGACAGACGACACGGGCTACGTGCAGCCGACCCGCGCCGCGCTCGTCGCCGCGCGCGGCGTGAACTCGCAATACCACTACAACGGCATCCAGAACTGGCGTGTCGGCGCGGACGGCGAGGTGCGCAATGCCTAAGCAGATTACGCGCCGGATTGCATCGTTCGCGGCGGCGTCATCGATGAGCTGCGCGCTCGCCGTGCCGGCCTTCGGCGCCGGCTTCGGTCTCGGCCAGCCGGTCGACCGCGCGACGATCGCCGCATGGGACATCGACATCGCCCCCGACGGCAGCGGCCTGCCGCGCGGTGCGGGCACGGTCGCGCGCGGGGCGCACGTGTTCGCGGACAAATGCGCGATGTGTCATGGCGCCGCCGGCCAGGGCGGCGTCGGCGATCCGCTCGTCGGCGGGATCGGCTCGCTCACCGACGCGAAACCGAAAAAGACGGTCGGCAGCTACTGGCCGTATGCGACGACGCTGTTCGATTACATCCGTCGCGCGATGCCGTACAACGCGCCGCAATCGCTGAGCGCGGACGATGTCTATTCGGTCACCGCATACGTGCTGCACCTGAACGGCATCGTGCCGGACAACGCGACACTCGATGCGCGCACGCTGCCGCGCGTGAAAATGCCGAATCGCGATGGTTTCGTGGCGGATCCAAGGCCGGGAACGCTGTGACGCATGCGCTCGCGGGCAAGCGGGACGGAGAGCACTCTTCCGCGCAGCCCGGGATTGGTGTGCACGATATTTTCGTCAGGCGGCCAACGCCCGTCTTGACCCTACCTTCGTCGCGGCGCCCCGCCATCGCCATCCCGGTTCGACAGCCGGGCGCGCGCCCTGCGAATTCAGGCCGCAGACGCGCCAAGCGCGGCGAACTCGCGCCGCTCCGGCCGCTGCAAACCGAGATGATCCCGCAGCGTATGCCCCGCATAGTCGCGGCGAAACAGCCCGCGGCGGCGCAGCTCGGGCAGTACGAGTTCGATGAAATCGTCGAGGCCGCCCGGCAGGGTCGGCGCCATCACGTTGTAGCCGTCCGCGCCGTACCGCACGAACCGCTCCTCGAGCGCGTCGACGATCTGCTCCGGCGTGCCGACGAGCTGCCAGTGGCCGCGCGCACCCGCGATGCGCAGGTACAGCTCGCGTATCGTCAGGTTCTCGCGGCGCGCGAGTTCGAGCATCAGCGTCTGCCGGCTCTTGCTTGCATTCGATTCCGGCAGCGGCGGAATCGGTCCGTCGAGCGGATACGCGGAAAGATCGACGCCGCCGGTCAGCCCCGACACGAGCGCGAGCCCGACCTTCGGGTCGATCAGTGCCTGCAACGCGTCGAATTTCTCCTGCGCTTCGCTCTCGGTGCGGCCGACCACCGGAAATACGCCGGGCATGATCTTCAGCGTGTCGGGGTCGCGGCCGAAGGCGGCGAGTTGCCCCTTCACGTCCGCATAGAACGCGATCGCATCGTCGAGCGTCTGCTGCGCGGTGAAGATCACCTCGGCCGTGCGCGCGGCGAGCCGCGTGCCGGCCGGCGACGAACCGGCCTGCACGACGACCGGATGCCCCTGCGGCGAGCGCGCGACGTTCAGCGGCCCGCGCACCTGGAAAAAGCGGCCGCGATGATCGAGCACGTGGCGCTTGCCGGGATCGAAGAAGCGTCCCGCCGCGCGATCGCGCACGAATGCGTCGTCATCCCAGCTATCCCACAGCCCGCGCACGACGTCCGCGAATTCCTCGGCGCGCGCATAGCGTTCGCCGTGATCGAAATGCGCGTCGCGGTTGAAGTTGCGCGCTTCGTGCGCGCTCGACGACGTGACGAGGTTCCATCCGGCACGGCCGCCGCTGATGTGATCGAGCGACGCGAACTTGCGCGCGATGTGGAACGGCTCGTTGAAGCTCGTCGACGCGGTGCCGACCAGCCCGATGCGTTCGCTGACGGCCGCGAGCGCCGACAGCAGCGTCAACGGCTCGAACTGCGCGACGTAGCTGTGCGCGGTGCGGCTCAGGAATTCGACATCGTCGCCGCGCGTGCCGACGCCATCCGCGAGGAACACGAGATCGAACTTCGCGGCCTCGGCCGCCTGCGCGAGCCGCACGTAGTGGCGAAAGTCGACGCCGGCATCCGCCTGCGAGCCGGGATGGCGCCAGGCGGCGATGTGATGGCCGGTAGGGTACAGGAACGCGCCGAGGTGCAAATGGCCAGTGCGGGTCGTCATCAGGAAAATTTCCGGAAAGAAGGCTGCGCGTGCAGCCGGAGCGGACCACGCGCCCTTTGACGACGGTGCGTGGTCGTGCGGTTCAGTGCGTGCTCGCCGATCGTCCGCGCATCGTGCGGAAGCGGATTTTCGCTGGTGATCGTTGGCATGTCGGATCAATGTCGGCCGAGGGCGTACTTCGGCACGCCGAACGACCGTCCAGCTGCCCGAGGCGCGAACGTCCCGACGATAGACTGCGCACACGCGATCCCGTACGATCCTTCGATCGCCCGCCACAAGCGGCACCGCAAAGTATAGGGACGCCCGCGGCGCGCGTGAAAAACCGATTTCAGCTTTGGTTATGCGCGCGCCGGGAATGTCAGTGCTGGATACCCCAGCGCCGCACCGTCACGCGCTCGAGCGTATCGAACACGAGGTGCTCGACGAGCAGCCCGATCACGATGACGGCCGCGAGCCCCGCGAACACGCGGTCGGTATACAGCTCGTTGCGGTTCTGGAAGATGTACCAGCCGAGCCCGCCCTGCCCCGCGCTCGCGCCGAACACGAGTTCCGCCGCGATCAGCGTGCGCCACGCAAATGCCCAGCCGACCCGCAGCCCCGACAGGATCGACGGCAGCGCGGCCGGCACGAGGATCAGCGCGATCTGCCGCAGGCCGGTGAGCCCGTAGTTGCGCCCGGCCATCTTCAGCGTGACCGGCACGCCGGCGAAGCCGGTGTACATGCTGAGCGCGAGCGGCCACAACACCGCATGCACGAGAACGAACAGCAGGCTGCCGGTGCCGAGCCCGAACCAAAGCAGCGCGATCGGCAGCAACGCGATCGACGGCAGCGGATTGAACATCGACGTGAGCATCGTCAGCACGTCGCGGCCGATGCGCGTCGACACCGCGACCGACGTCAGCACGAACGCGAAGAACACGCCGAGCGCGTAGCCGCGCAGCAGCACCGACATCGAGATGCCCGTCTTCACGAGCAGTTCGCCCGACTCGATGCCCTGCACGAACGCCGCGAGCGTCGCGCCGAAGGTCGGCACGAGCAGATCGTTCGCGACGATGCGCGCGACGGTCTCCCACACGGCGATCAGCACGAGCGCGATGACGCCGCGGCGGAACCAGCCCGCATCGGCGATGCGGCGCAACAGCGGAGCGGGTGCCGCGCGTTCGGCGTCGGGCGGCGTGTCGAGTGTGCGCTCGTATTCCGCGCGTACGGGCGGCAACGGCGGCAGGACCTGATCGATCGTGCTCATGATGCGGTGCCCTCCGGGTTCGTCGCGCTCGCGACGCCGGTCGCGTCGGTATCGAACAGCAAATGATGGATGCGTGCGACGCTGTCGCGGAAGTCGCCGGTGCCGACGTTCTCGAGCGAATGCTCGTGGCTGTTGAGTTCCGCGCGCACGCGGCCCGGATGCGGCGACAGCAGCAGGATCCGGTTGCCGACCACGAGCGCCTCCTCGATCGAATGCGTGACGAACAGCAGCGTGAAGCGGAATTCGTCCCACAAGCGCAGCAGTTCCTCCTGCATCTTGCGGCGCGTAAGCGCGTCGAGTGCGGCAAACGGTTCGTCCATCAGCAGCACGCGCGGCTGCATCGCGAGTGCGCGCGCGATCGCGACGCGCTGCTTCATCCCGCCGGACAGCGTATGCGGATATGCGTCGGCGAACGCGGCGAGCCCGACCTTGTCGAGATAGTGCAGCGCGCGCTCGCGCGCTTCGGCACGCGACAGCTTCGCGGCCGCACGCAACGGAAACGCGACGTTCTCGGCGACCGTCTTCCACGGCGGCAACTGGTCGAATTCCTGGAACACGACGATGCGGTCGGGGCCCGGTCCGTGCACGGGATGACCGTCGAGCGTGATCGACCCCGAGACGGGCTCGATGAAGCCGGCGATCGCCTTGAGCAACGTGGACTTGCCGCACCCCGACGGGCCGAGCAGCACGAAGCGGTCGCTGCCGTATACGTCGAAGCTGACCTGATGCGTGGCGCGCACGATCCGCGCTCCGCTCCGGTATTCGAGGTTCACGCGATCGATGGCCAGCAGGCGCTCGCTGCGCGCGTCGGCCGGTGCGGCCTGCGGCGCGGGCCGGGTCGCGGTACGTGCATCGGATGCCGCACGCGCGGCCGGCGCGGCGGCGCCGCGCGCCGCATACGGCGGCAACCAGGTTCGGGGGGAAGTGGCATTCACGATCGGGACTCTTGCGAAGAAAACATCAGCATGCGGCCGTGTGCGGCACGACCCAACCAACGATTGCGCATATCGAAACCGGATCGGCGTATAAGCGTCGATCGCGATGTCGCAGCGGCACCGGCGCTCAACTGCCGCCGGCCGTCGCCGGATCGTCGAAGAAGTAGTCGCGCCACGATTTCGGCTCGTTGCGGATCGCGCCGGTGCGGTACATGAACTGCGCGAGCCGCAGCGTGTTCTGTGGCGCGGTCTTGAACTGCACCTGCGGATTGCGCAGGATCTTCAGCAGCAACGCGCGATCGATCTTCGAGCCGTTCACGCGGATATACGTGTCGGCCGCACGCTCAGGGTCGGCGGCGATCTGGCGGGCGGCGTCGGCAAGCGCGGCGACGAATGCGCGATACGTCTTCGGGTTGTCGTCGCGGAATTTCTGCGTGGCGTACAGCACCGTCGCGGAGCTCGGGCCGCCGAGCACGTCGTACGAATTCAGCACGATATGCGCGCCCGGATTGCCCGCGAGTTCCTGCTCCTGGAACGGCGGATTGCCGAAGTGGCCGGTAATCACATTGCTGTTCGCGAGAATCGCGGCCGTCGCATCCGGATGCGGAATCGCCTGCGTCAGCGCATCGAGCTTGTCGAACTGCTTGTCGCCCCACTGCTTCGCGGCCGCGTACTGCAGCACGCGCGACTGCACCGACACGCCGACGGCCGGCACCGCGATCCGGTCCTTCGCGCTCAGGTCGGCGATGGTCTTCACGTTCGGGTTGTTGCTGACGAGGTAGTACGGAAAATTGCCCAGCGACGCGACGCCCTTCACATTCTGCCGGCCACGCGTGCGATCCCATACGGTCAGGAGCGGCCCGACGCCCGCGCCCGCGACATCGACCGCGCCGGACAGCAGCGCGTCGTTCACGGCCGCGCCGCCCGACAGCCGCACCCAGTCGACCTTGATGTCGACGCCGGCCTTGCGCCCTTCCTTCTCGATCAGTTGCTGGTCGCGCGCGACGTTCAGCATCAGGTAGACGACGCCGAACTGCTCGGCGATGCGGATGCGGCCTTCCGCATGCGCGGCTTGCGGCAGGCCGGCGCCCGCGAATGCGAGCGCGGCGGTGAGCATGGCGGCCAAGGCACGACGCGCGGACAGGGTCGTGCGGCTAAACGCCGGCGAAAGCGAAAACGACATCGGAACTCCAGTGAGAAAGGGGGCAGCGGAGCGAAGCGGCGCGCGACTCAGAACGGCGCGTCGCCTTCGATCGTCGTGCGGTACAGCTTGCGGCGCAGATGGTCGGGCGTGCCGGCCGCGAGATGCATCAGCGAGCGGTTGTCCCAGAACACGAGGTCGTGATCGCGCCAGTGGTGCCGATACAGGTGCTCGGCACGCACGCTGTGCGCGAACAGCGCGTCGAGCAGCGCGCGGCTTTCGTCTTCGGGCAGGTCGACGATGCGTGTCGTGAAATGCTCGCTGACGAACAGCGCGCGACGGCCCGTTTCCGGATGCGTGCGAACGACCGGATGCACGACCGCCTCGACCTGTGCGATCTGCTCCGGCGACAGGTTCGGCCGCCACGGGCTGCGCGCCTGCAGCTCCGCATAACGGGCGAGATACGTATGCTCGGCGCGCAGCCCGTCGACCGCGCGGCGCAGATGCGCGGGCAACGTGTCCCACGCGAGATGCATGTTCGCGAACAGCGTGTCGCCGCCCTCGGCCGGCAGCTCCTGCGCGTGCAGCAGCGAGCCGAGGCTCGGCTTTTCCTTGTACGACAGGTCGGAGTGCCAGAAATGGCCGGCGTCGCCGAGCCCGATCGGCTTGCCGTTCTCGACGATGTTCGACACGATCAGCACGTCCGGATGCGCGGGCAGCGCGAACTGATGCAGCACGTGGGTCTGCAGCGGCCCGAAGCGGCGGCTGAACGCGATGTGTTCGGCCGGCGTGATGCGCTGGTCGCGAAACACCAGCACGTGATGGTCGAGATGCGCGCGGTGGATGCGCGCGAAATCGGCAGCGTCGAGCGGCTGCGACAGGTCGATGCCGACGACTTCGGCGCCCAGCGGCGCGTCGAACGCAACGATGTCGAACTGCTGCGCGCCGGCGTGCGGCGGCGATACGGGCCGTTGGCCGGCGAACGTCCACTCGGTGGCGCGGATGGCGGGAGTCGTCACGATACAGCCCTTGTTTCGGTAAAAAACCGAATCTACGAGCGCGTGCCGGACTGCGTCAACGAAGCGATTCCGATACGTTTATCTGCTGTAGCGATAAAGATCGCTGCTCGGGCGGCAGGCGCGACGGGGCATGCCGCGCCAAGGCTGTCCCGTGCCGCCCGACGCGTCGTAGATCTGCCCGGTCACGCAGCTCGTGCGCGCCGTCTATGCGTATGCGGAGAACATCGAGGCTCCGAGCAGTCTCGCGGCTGTGCTGACGAACCTCGCGAACAAGCATGCGAGCCTCGGCGTGCGGCCCGAGCACTATCCGATCGTCGGCGAGAACCTGCTCGCCGCGATCAAGGAAACGCTCGGCGACGCCCCGACCGTCGCCGTTGAAACCTCTTCCAGCCGCCGGCCTCGCCGGTCACGAGCGGCACACAGCAACATCGCGGCGTAGAATTTCTCCTTCTCCGTATCCATCCGGATACGAATAGCGCGTCTTTTCGCGTTTTCGCCGCCCCTGGTTCCCGATCAGATACGAAATGCCGATTCGAAGGCAGCGAACGCCAATTCGTTCCTGAACGGATACGAAAACCTGCTCCAACGCGCGAGTTATGCAATACTGTTCCCGATCAGATACGAAGCACGGAGAACGTCATGCCGGAGAGTCAGTCCGTCGATACGATCGGCGCGCTCGCCCACCTTGTTCGCGCCGCGCGGCTCCAGCAGGGCTTCACTCGCGATGAGCTCGCGAACGCCACCGGGCTGTCGCCGAAATTCATCAGCCAGGTGGAAGCCGGGAAGCCGACCGCGCAAATCGGCAAGGTGATGCTGCTGCTCGGCGAACTGGGCGTGCGCCTGTACGCGGAGTCGTCGGTCGAGATTTCGGAAGAAACCGCGCGCAAGGCCGCGCAACGCCGCAGGAGCGCCCATGGCGGCTAACACGCTGATCGCCTCCGCAAACGGCGTGCGCATGGGCACGCTGACCGACGACAAAGGCATCTGGTCGTTCGCGTACGACGCGCAATGGCTCGCGTCCCCGGCGGCCTACCCGCTGTCGCCGGCGTTCCCGTTGCGTCCCGACGCGTTCGTCGACACGTCCACCGATCGCCCGGTCCAGTGGTTCTTCGACAACCTGCTGCCCGAGGAAGGCATGCGCACGTCGCTCGCGCGCGAGGCGAAGGTCGATGCGGCCGACGCGTGGGGCCTGCTCGCGTACTTCGGGCGCGAGTCGGCCGGCGCACTCACGTTGCTGGCCGACGGCGCGCACGAGGCGCGCGGGAGCCTGCGGCCGCTGTCGCTCGACGAACTCGAGCGCCGGATCCAGGCGATGCCGCAGCGCGCGCTGACGGCCACCGCCCCCAAGCG
>NZ_JAGIXF010000077.1:0-31048 GCF_021483755.1 Burkholderia sp. WTPI3
GCTGCCTTGTCGCGATAGGGTGCGCGCGCACTGCCTTCGGCGCTGCGATACGGACGTGCATCGCCGCGCTCGCCGCGACCACCCGGTTTCGCATCGCTGCGATAGCCGCGTTCCGCACCGCCGTCACGCGGTGCCCGCTTTGCCGGAGCGCGCTCCGCATTCGGGCGTTCCGTGCCGCGCGGCTTGAATGCACGTTCGCCGGCGGCTGCCGGCGCAGACGCCTTCTTCGGGCGCGGCGGCTTGTCGGCCGCGGACGGTGCGGCGGGGCGCACGGCCTTGCGGGCGACGAGGCTGCCGGAGCGGACAGGGGCGCGGGTCGGCGACGCCGGCTTCGGATTCTTGACGGTTAATTTGGTGCGCATAAACGCTGGGATTCATTCAGACTGCGATCGCGCGCAGCAATTCGGTTTCGAGCTGGATCTGCAGGCGGTTGTCGGACAGGCTGGCACCGTCGAGCAGGAAGATATCCTCGACGCGTTCGCCGAGCGTATTGATCCGCGCCGCGTGGACGCCGACCTGATGCTCGGCCAGGACGCGCGCGATCGAATAAAGGAGGCCCGGCCGGTCGTTCGCGGACACGGACAGGATGTAGTACTGGCCGCGCTCGTCGGCCCGTAGGTCGACGCGCGGCGTGATCGGAAACGTCCGGGACAGCCGCGACAGACGGCCCTTGGACGGCTCCGGCAGCGATGCGGTTTCGGCGAGCCGCGTCGCGAGTTGCTGTTCGACGAGATTCGCGATGTCGCGGTAACGCACGTCGCGTTCGGTCTGCGTGACGATGAAGTTGTCGAGCGCATAACCGTGCCGTGTGGTGCTCACACGTGCATCGAGCACCGACAGCCCGTTGCGGTCGAAATACGCGCAGATGCCCGCGAACAGGTCGGGGCGGTCCTTCACGTACACGAGTACTTGCAGCGCATCGCCGATCGGCGACGGCCGCGCGCGGACGATCGCGGTTTCGGCATTCACATGCCGGTACAGCACGCGCGTCTGCCATGCGATGTCGGCCGCGTCATGGCGCAGGAAGAAGCCGATGTCGAGCTGATCCCACAGCGCGCGGTGCGCGTCGTCGGGCACGGTCTCGAGGCGCAGCAGCGCAAGTGCTTCCTCCTGCCGCGACTTCAGCTCCGAATGCGCGTCGGGGTTCGCGCCGCCGAGCACCGCGAGCGTGATCCGGTACAGATCCTCGAGCAGCTTGCCCTTCCACGCGTTCCATACCTTCGGGCTCGTGCCGCGAATGTCGGCGACGGTCAGCAGGTACAGCGCAGTGAGCCGGCGCTCGGTGCCGACGAGTTCGGCGAAGCGCTTGATCACTTCCGGATCGCTTGTGTCCTGCTTCTGCGCGACCTGGCTCATCGTCAGGTGATGCTGGACGAGCCAGACGATCAGCGCCGCATCGTCGCCGGTAATCCCGTGCTCGCGGCAGAAGCGCCGCGCGTCGGCCATCCCGAGCGTCGAGTGGTCGCCGCCGCGGCCCTTCGCGATGTCGTGGAACAGCGCGGCCACATACAGCACCCACGGGCGCTCGAAATTGCCGATCAACTGGCTGCAGAACGGGTACTCGTGCGCATGCTCCGCCACTGCGAAGCGGCGGATGTTGCGCAGCACCATCAGGATGTGCTGGTCGACCGTGTACACGTGATACAGGTCGTGCTGCATCTGGCCGACGATGCGGCGGAAATTCAGCAGGTAGCGGCCCAGCACGCTCGTCTGGTTCATCAGGCGGAACGCGTGCGTGATGCCTTCGGGCTGCTGCAGGATCTGCATGAACGTGCGGCGGTTCTGCGGTTCGCGCCGCCACGCGTTGTTCATGATTTCGCGCGAGTTGTACAGCGCACGCAGCGTGCGGGCGGACAGGCCCTTCACGCCGCGGGTCGTCTCGTACAGCAGGAACGCTTCGAGGATCGCGTCGGGATGGCGCTCGAACACGCTGTCGTCGACGATCTCGAGCATGCCTTGCTTCTCGACGAAGCGGTCGGGCGACAGCACGCGCGTGATGCCGCTCGTCGCGGGGAACAACTGTGCCTCGATGTTCTGGATCAGGATCGTCGCGAGCTGCGTGACGGCCTTCGCTGCCCAGTAGTAGCGGCGCATCAGCTGCTCGCTCGTGCGTTTGGCCGGCGTCGGCCGGTAGCCGAAGCTCTCGGCCGCCTGCGTCTGCAGGTCGAAGACGAGCATGTCCTGGCGGCGGCCGGCGATCACGTGCAGCCGCGCGCGCAGCGTCTTCAGGAATCCTTCGTTGCGGCGCAGCTCGCGCGCTTCGCGCTCGGTGATGAGGCCGCGCGTGTCGAGTTCGCGCCAACTGCTGCCGAAACCGGCCGCGCGCGCGATCCACAGGATCGTTTGCAGGTCGCGCAGCCCGCCGGGGCTTTCCTTCACGTTCGGCTCGAGGCTGTACGGCGTGTCCTGGAACTTCGCGTGGCGCTGGCGCATTTCGAGCACCTTCGCGGTGAAGAACGCGCGCGCGTCGAGCGCCTCGTGATAACGCACGGTGAAGCGCTCGAACAGCGCGGTGCTGCCGACGATGCGGCGCGCCTCCAGCAGCGAAGTCTGCACGGTGACGTCCTGCGACGCCTCCTCGATGCACTGGGCAACGGTACGCACGCTGCTGCCGATCTCGAGACCGAGATCCCATGCCATGCCGATGAAGCGCTCGATCCGCGCGTCGAGCGCGGGGTCGTGTGCATCGGGCAGCAGCACGAGGATGTCGACGTCGGAATGCGGTGCCAGCTCGGCGCGCCCGTAGCCGCCGACGGCGACGAGCGCGAGCGTCGCGGGCAGCCCGCAGTCGTCCCATACGCGCCTGAGCGCATCGTCGGTGAGTTTCGACAGCGCGTGCATCAGCGACGCGACATTCGTCGCGCTGCGAAAGCGCTCGAGCATGTCGGTCTTGGCGGCCTTGAATTCGGCGCGCCGCGACAGCGCTTCGGGCGAGGGGGCGGCGTGAGCGCTCATGGGAGGTCGTTCAGGTGCGGGCAGGGCGGGCTGGCGCGACCGCGCTCAGACCGCGGTGGCCGGTTGCGCGAACACCGGCCGCGCGGGCGTGCCGGCCGACACGGTCAGCACGTCGTAACCCGTTTCGGTGACGAGTACCGTGTGTTCCCATTGCGCGGACAGGCTGCGGTCGCGCGTCTTGACGGTCCACTGGTCGGGCATCGTGCGGATGTCGCGCTTGCCGGCGTTGATCATCGGCTCGATCGTGAAGATCATCCCGGCCTTCAGCTCGATGCCGGTGCCCGGACGGCCGTAGTGGACGACCTGCGGATCTTCGTGGAACACCGTGCCGATGCCGTGGCCGCAGTATTCGCGCACAACGCTGTAGCCCTGCGCTTCCGCGTGCTTCTGGATCGCATAGCCGATGTCGCCGAGGTGTGCGCCCGGCTTGACCTGGTCGATGCCGAGCCACATGCACTCGTAGGTGGTCTGCACGAGGCGCTTCGCGAGGATCGAGCCTTCGCCGACGATGAACATCCGGCTGGTGTCGCCGAAGTAGCCGTTCTTGATCACGGTGATGTCGATGTTCAGCGCATCGCCGTTCTTGATTACCTTTTCGCCCGGGATGCCGTGGCAGATCACGTCGTTGACCGAAATGCAGGTCGCCTTCGGGTACGGCGGATAGCCGGGCGGCTGATAGTTCAGCGGCGCGGGGATCGTGCCCTGCTCGTTGAGCATGAATTCGTGACAGAGCCGGTCGAGCTCGGCGGTCGTGACGCCCGCGACGACATGCGGGGTGATGAAGTCGAGCACTTCGCTCGCGAGACGGCAGGCGACGCGCATCTCGGCGATGTCGTGTTCGTTTTTGAGCGTAATAGCCATCGAGGTATGCCTGGAATGCGGTGAATTGACGGATTATCGCACCTTATGGCGGCCCTCGCAGCCCCTGCGGGTGGTGCGGATGCGGGTTTTCGCGGATTGTCCGGCCTGCTGCCGCACGGCAAGCAAAAGTGGCGGGCGACTTGAGAGCCGACAAATCGGCGTGCTATACTCTCTGGCTAAGTCGACATCCAAATGCCGAACCTGCTTCGTGCGGGGCGGTAGTAGCGATGAAAGGCTTGCGGCACGGGCATTTTCGCACGTGCCGAATCGCAAGCCGGCGCAACCAGGGTGCCGGCCGCGCGGAACGAGGGTCCTTCGGACGCGTTCGCGCGGCGGTACGGCAGCCGGCTTAAGACCCAACCCTCGTGGAGAATTTACATGGCAGTTACGATGCGCCAAATGCTGGAAGCGGGTGTCCACTTCGGTCACCAGACGCGCTTCTGGAACCCGAAGATGGCTCCGTTCATTTTCGGTCACCGCAACAAGATTCACATCATCAACCTCGAAAAGACGCTGCCGATGTTCACGGACGCGCAGAAGTACGTGCGCCAGCTGGCAGCTAACCGCGGCACGATCCTGTTCGTCGGTACGAAGCGTCAGTCGCGCGACACGATCGCTCAGGAAGCGCAGCGCGCGGGCATGCCGTACGTCAACGCGCGCTGGCTCGGCGGCATGATGACCAACTTCAAGACGCTCAAGGTTTCGATCAAGCGCCTGAAGGACATGGAAACGGCAGTCGAGGCAGGCGAGCTCGAGAAGATGAGCAAGAAGGAAGCGCTGCTGTTCGAACGCGAAATCGCCAAGCTGCAGAAGTCGATCGGCGGCGTGAAGGACATGGGCGGCATTCCGGACGCGATCTTTGTCGTCGACGTCGGCTACCACAAGATCGCCGTCACGGAAGCGAACAAGCTGGGCGTGCCGGTCATCGCCGTGGTCGATACGAACCACTCGCCGGAAGGTGTGGATTACGTGATCCCGGGTAACGACGACTCGAGCAAGGCAGTCGCGCTGTACGCTGAAGGCGTGGCCGACGCGATCCTCGAGGGCCGTGCGAACGCGGTCAACGAAGTGGTCCAGGCTGCACGCGGCGACGACGAATACGTCGAGGAAAACGCGTAACTGGCCCCGAGCCGGCGCAAAAAGGGGGCTCTCAACAGGCCCCCTTTTTTTAAGCTTGTGCGCCGGACCTGATCGTGCCGAATCGGTGCGGGTCCGGAAACGAATCTCGGCCGTTCGCGTCCAAGCGGGCGGCGTTGTGAATACAGACTCAAGGAGCGAATGATGGCGGCAATTACCGCAAGCATGGTGGCAGAACTGCGCGCAAAGACCGACGCACCGATGATGGAGTGCAAGAAGGCGCTGACGGAAGCCGACGGCGATCTGGCCAAGGCTGAAGAGCTGCTGCGCGTCAAGCTCGGCAACAAGGCGAGCAAGGCGGCTTCGCGCGTGACGGCAGAAGGCGTCGTCGCATCGTTCGTCGGCGGCAACGCAGGCGCGCTGGTCGAACTGAACTGCGAAACCGACTTCGTCGCGAAGAACGACGACTTCCTCGCATTCTCGAAGACCGTTGCAGAACTCGTCGCGACGCAAAACCCGGCTGACGTGGCTGCGCTGTCGGCGCTGCCGCTGGAAGGCTCGACGGTCGACGCAGTGCGTCTGGCCCTGATCGGCAAGATCGGCGAAAACGTCTCGATCCGCCGTTTCGTGCGTTTCGAAACCGCGAACAAGATCGCAACGTACCTGCACGGCGCGCGTATCGGCGTGATCGTCGAGTACACGGGTGCGGAAGAGCAGGTCGGCAAGGACGTCGCGATGCACATCGCCGCGATGAAGCCGGTCGCTCTGTCGTCGGCCGACGTGCCGGCGGAACTGATCGACACGGAACGCCGCGTCGCCGAGCAGAAGGCTGCCGAATCGGGCAAGCCGGCTGAAATCGTCGCGAAGATGGTCGACGGCAGCGTCCAGAAGTACCTGAAGGAAGTGTCGCTGCTGAACCAGACGTTCGTTAAGAACGACAAGCAGACGATCGAGCAGATGCTGAAGGCAGCGAATGCGGCAGTGCAGAAGTTCGCGCTGTTCGTGGTCGGCGAAGGCATCGAGAAGCGTCAGGACGACTTCGCCGCCGAAGTGGCCGCGCAAGTCGCAGCAGCAAAGCAGCAGTAAGCAGTCAGGTAGTATCCGCGGCGGGCGTCCGCTCCGCTGCGGCCGGCGGCGCCGCCGGCCGGCCGGGAACCCCGGTCCGACCGTCGGCGCTTGCCCGAATCAGTATTTCGCCCCTACAGTTCGTGGTTGTCATCCTCTCGTCGCTCGGAAGCCCCTATGTCCAATGCCTATAAACGCGTCCTCCTCAAACTCTCCGGCGAAGCGCTGATGGGCGACGATGCCTTCGGCATCAATCGCGCGACGATCGAGCGGATGGTGGCGGATATCGCCGAAGTCGTGGGTCTCGGCACGCAGCTCGCGGTCGTGATCGGCGGCGGCAACATTTTCCGCGGCGTCGCGGGCGGGGCGGCGGGCATGGACCGCGCAACGGCCGACTACATGGGGATGCTGGCGACGATGATGAACGCGCTGGCGCTGCAGGACGCAATGCGCCACGCCGGTATCGTCGCGCGCGTGCAGTCCGCGCTGCGCATGGATCAGGTCGTCGAGCCGTATATCCGGCCCCGCGCTATCCGCCAGCTCGAGGAAGGCAAGGTCGTGATCTTCGCGGCCGGCACGGGCAACCCGTTCTTCACGACGGACACGGCCGCTGCGCTGCGCGGTTCGGAAGTGGGCGCCGAGGTCGTGCTGAAAGCGACCAAGGTCGATGGCGTATATTCTGCCGATCCGAAGAAGGATCCGTCGGCCACGCGTTACACGACGATCAGCTTCGACGAGGCGATCAGCCGCAATCTGCAGGTGATGGACGCGACGGCCTTCGCGCTGTGCCGCGACCAAAAGCTGCCGATTCGCGTGTTTTCGATCAACAAGCCGGGCGCGCTCAAGCGCATCGTGCTGGGCGAGGACGAAGGTACGCTCGTCCACGTGTAAACTCCCGCGGATGCGGGCAAGCGGCGTGGGTCGTCGGCCGTGGTGCGAAGCGCGCCGGGCGGGGCCCGCGTTCTTTGAAGGTTTGAAGGTTCGGAGGTTGAAATGAGTGTCGCTGATGTCAAGAAGGGCGTAGAGCAGAAGATGCAGCGCTCGATCGAAGCGTTCAAGAACGATCTGGCGAAGATCCGCACGGGCCGTGCGCATACCGGTCTGCTCGATCACGTGCAGGTCGACTACTACGGCTCGATGGTGCCGATCTCGCAGGTCGCGAACCTGACGCTCGTCGATGCACGTACCATCGGCGTGCAGCCGTGGGAAAAGAACATGGTCGCGAAGGTCGAGAAGGCCATCCGCGAAGCCGATCTCGGCCTGAACCCTGCAACGTCCGGCGACCTGATCCGCGTGCCGATGCCCGCGCTGACGGAAGAGCGCCGCCGCGAGCTGACCAAGGTGGTCAAGGGCGAAGGCGAAACGGCCAAGGTCGCGATCCGCAACCTGCGCCGCGACGCGAACGAAGCGCTCAAGAAGCTCGTGAAGGACAAGGAAATCTCGGAAGACGACGAGCGCCGTGCGAGCGACGACGTGCAGAAGCTGACGGACAAGCACGTCACCGAAGTCGACAAGCTCGTGCAGAGCAAGGAAGCCGAGATCATGACGGTCTGACGACCGTCCTCGCGCGCCGCCTTCTTCCCGCATTACTGTCTCAACGGCCATGACTTATACCAGCTCTACCGTTCGCGTGCCTGACGTCGGCGCCGTGCCGCGTCACATCGCGATCATCATGGACGGCAACGGCCGTTGGGCGACCGAACGCCGCTTGCCGCGCGTCGCGGGGCACACCCGCGGCGTGGATGCCGTGCGGGCGGTGGTCGAAGGCTGCGCGCGCGCCGGCGTCGAATACCTGACGCTGTTCGCGTTCAGTTCTGAAAACTGGCGGCGTCCGAACGAAGAAGTATCGTTCCTGATGCGGCTGTTCATTACCGCGCTAGAGCGCGAAGTCGGCAAGCTGCACACAAACGGGATCCGCCTGCGCGTCGTGGGCGACCTCGATCGCTTCGAGCCGCGCATCCGCGAACTGATCCGCCGCGCTGAAACCAAGACGGCGCGCAACACCCGCCTGACCCTGACGATCGCCGCAAACTACGGCGGCCGCTGGGACATCCTGCAGGCGACGAAGAAACTCATCGAGCAGTCCGTGCGCGAGGGGCGCGAGGTCGACGTGACCGAAGCCGCGTTCGCGCCGCATTTGGCGATGGCCTACGCGCCGGAGCCCGATCTCTTCATCCGTACCGGCGGCGAACAGCGCGTCAGCAATTTCCTGCTGTGGCAGCTCGCGTACGCGGAATTCTATTTCACCGACAAATACTGGCCGGACTTCGACGGCGCGGCGCTGGCCGACGCGATCGCGTCGTATACCGAGCGCGAGCGCCGTTTCGGGCGCACCAGCGCGCAACTCGAACCGCAATCGCAGAACGCCGACTCCCTTTCATGCTGAAAACCCGTGTGATCACGGCGATCGTCATGCTGGCAGTGCTGCTGCCGGTGACGCTGTTCGCGCCGCTCACGGCGTTCGGCGTGCTGATCGGCGTCGTGCTCGTGTTCGCCGCGTGGGAATGGGCGCGCCTGCTGAAGCTGGGCGGCGCCGGTTCCGTCGTCTATGCAGTCGTCGCGGCGCTGACGCTCGCGGCGACCGTGCCGCTCGGCGTCGATGCGGCATCATCCCGCCCCCTTTTCATGGCAGCCGGCGTGTTCTGGCTGCTGGTCGGTCCGTTTGCGTTGCGGCGCAAGCCGACGCTCGCGGCCGGCATATGGCGGCCGTTCCTGCTCGCAGCCGGGCTGTTGGTCTTCGCGGCCTGCTGGCACGCGCTCGTTGCGGCGCGTGCGCAGGGCGTTCCGTTCGTGTTGTCGTTGCTTCTGGTCGTCTGGCTGGCCGATATCGGCGCATACTTCGCGGGCAAGGCCTTCGGAAAGCGTAAGCTGGCGATCACGATCAGTCCCGGAAAGAGCTGGGAAGGCGCGATCGGCGGCTGGCTTGCCGTGATGGCCGTAGCCGGTGTCGCGATGGCCGCGCACTGGTTCGAGCCGACCCTGTTTTCCGCATTTGCCGCACGCTACGGGATGCCCGGTGCGTGGGCCGCGCTGACGCTGCTGGTCGTCTACAGCGTGATCGGCGACCTGTTCGAGTCGCTGCTCAAGCGTCAGGCGGGCGTGAAGGATTCGAGCGGACTGCTGCCCGGTCACGGCGGCGTGCTCGACCGCGTCGATGCGCTGCTGCCGGTGCTGCCGCTTGCGATGCTGCTGCTTGGTTAAACCACTATTTCTGTTATGCAAAAACGTCTGACACTGCTCGGTTCCACGGGCTCGATCGGAGACAGCACGCTCGACGTGGTCGCCCGTCATCCGGAGCGTTTCTCGGTCTACGCGTTGACCGCGCACCGCAACGGCGACAAGCTCGTCGAGCAGTGCCTGCGCTTCGCACCCGAAGTCGCGGTGGTCGGCGATGCGGCAACGGCCGCGCACGTCGAGGCGAAACTGCGCGCGGCGGGCAGCAAGACCACGGTGCTGTATGGGCCGCAGGCGCTCGTCGACGTGTCGAAGAGCGACGGTTGCGACACGGTCGTCGCGGCGATTGTCGGCGCGGCCGGCCTCGCGCCGAGCCTCGCGGCCGCGCGCGCCGGCAAGCGCATCCTGCTCGCGAACAAGGAGTCGCTCGTGATGTCGGGCGGGATCTTCATGGACGCGGTGCGCGACCATGGTGCGATCCTGCTGCCGGTCGACAGTGAACACAACGCGATCTTCCAGTGCATGCCGCGTGACGCGAACGAGCACGGCGGGATTTCGAAGATCATCCTGACCGCGTCGGGCGGCCCGTTCCGCACGCGCGAGCCGGCCACGCTCGTCGACGTGACGCCGGACGAAGCCTGCAAGCATCCGAACTGGGTGATGGGCCGCAAGATTTCGGTCGATTCTGCGACGATGATGAACAAGGGTCTCGAAGTGATCGAGGCGCACTGGATCTTCGGTCTGCCGGGCGACCGGATCGAGGTGCTGATCCATCCGCAAAGCGTGATCCATTCGCTGGTGTCGTACCGCGACGGTTCGGTGCTCGCGCAGCTCGGCAACCCCGACATGCGTACGCCGATTGCGCACGCGCTCGCGTTCCCGGAGCGCGTCGACGCGGGCGTCGAGCAGCTCGACCTCGCGCAGATTGCGCAGTTGTCGTTCGAAAAGCCCGACTACACGCGTTTCCCGTGCCTCGCGCTCGCGCTGAAAGCGCTTGAAGAGGGTGGCATCGCGAGCGCCGCACTGAACGCGGCGAACGAAATCGCGGTCGAAGCGTTTCTCGAGCGCCGGATCGGCTTCATGGCGATTGCGGCGACGGTCGACGCCGTGCTCAACGCGCTGCCGAACCGCAACCCGAACGGGCTCGACGACGTCCTTGCGGCGGATGCCGAGGCACGCCGCCTCGCCGCCGAAATCATTGCCAAAGCGCCTGCGCCCCGCGTGGAGCGTACTGTCTGAATGAGGTGCTCATGAACGTGCTGGTCGAACTGATCGCGTTTGCGGTGGCGATCGGGGTGCTGGTCGTCGTGCATGAGTACGGACATTATCGCGTCGCGCGCTGGTGCGGCGTGAAGGTGCTGCGTTTCTCGATCGGTTTCGGCCAGCCCGTTGCCCGTTGGGTCAGCCGCAAGACCGGCACCGAATGGACACTCTCCGCATTGCCGCTCGGCGGTTACGTGAAGATGCTGGACGAGCGCGAGCCCGGGCCGGACGTCAAGCCCGAAGAGCTCGACCAGGCGTTCAATCGGCAATCGGTATTCAAGCGCATCGCGATCGTCGCCGCAGGCCCGATCGCGAACTTCCTGCTGGCAATCGTGCTGTTTTCCGCCGTATTCGCAACCGGCGTGACCGAGCCGGTCGCGGTGCTCGCACCGCCGGCTACCGGCACGGTCGCGGCGCGCGCGGGCTTCGACGGCGGCGAGACGATCGTATCGATCCGCGACGAGCACGGCAGCGAGTCCGAGCCCGTGCGATCGTGGTCGGACCTGCGCTGGAAGCTGCTGTCCGCCGCATTCGATCATCGCGAGATCGTGCTCGGCGCGCGCGACGGAGGCTCGACGTTCGACTTCCGCGTCGATCTGCGTAACGTCTCCGAAAGCCAGCTCGACGACGATTTCATGACGCACCTGGGCTTCGAGACCGGCGGCGGCACGTTGTCGGTGGCGTCGGTGCAGCCCGGCAGCGCGGCCGAGCAGGCGGGCCTGAAGGCCGGCGACACGCTGCTCGCGCTCGACGGGGCGCCCATCGGCGGCGCATCGCGCTTCATCGACACGGTGAAGCACCATGCGGGCAAGGCGGTCGAACTGCAGATCGAGCGTGGCGGCGCCACGCAGACCGTGTCGGTCGTGCCGCAGGCGCAGCGCGACGACGACACAGGGCAGGAGATCGGCCGCATCGGCGCGGCGCTGTCGATGCACACGCCGTCGGTCGACGTGCGCTACGGGCCGATCGAAAGCCTGCAGCTCGGCGCGCGGCGCACGTGGGACATCTCCGTCTATTCGCTGAAGATGTTCGGGCGGATGATCACGGGTAACGCATCGCTGAAGAACCTGTCCGGCCCGGTGACGATTGCCGACTACGCGGGCAAGAGCGCGCGACTCGGTCCGTCGGCCTTCCTGTCGTTCCTCGCCCTTGTCAGCATTAGCCTCGGCGTACTTAACTTGCTGCCGATTCCCGTTTTGGACGGGGGGCATCTGTTATATTATCTGGTTGAAGCCGCGACCGGGAAAGCCATCTCGGAGCGCTGGCAGCTGATTCTGCAAAGAGCCGGGTTGATCTGCATCGTCGCGTTGTCGGCGATCGCGCTGTTCAACGACCTGGCTCGGTTAATCCATTTCTGAAGCGTCAGGCGGCCGCCGCTGGGCAGCCGCCTGATTTGATGCAGCTAAATATTGGGGATGCACGTTGTTCAAACCTCATCGCTTTGTACCTAAGACAGTTGCAGCGGCCGCGCTCGCCGCTCACGGCCTCGTGGCGCATGCAGCGGCACCGTTCGTGGTGCAAGACATCAAGATCGAGGGGTTGCAGCGCGTCGAAGCGGGCTCGGTGTTTGCCTACCTGCCGATCAAGCAGGGCGATACCTTCACCGACGACAAGGCATCCGAAGCAATTCGCGCGCTGTACGCGACGGGCTTTTTCAACGACGTGCGCATCGCCACGCAAGGCAACGTCGTGATCGTGCAGGTGCAGGAGCGTCCGGCCATCGCGTCGATCGACTTCACCGGCACGAAGGAATTCGACAAGGACAACCTGACGAAGGCGCTGCGCGCGGTCGGTCTGGCCGACGGTCGTTATTACGACAAGGCGCTCGTCGACAAGGCGGAACAGGAGCTCAAGCGTCAGTACCTGACGCGCGGCTTCTACGCGGCCGAGGTCAAGACGACGATCACGCCGGTCGACGCGAATCGCGTGTCGATCCTGTTCGCGGTCGCCGAAGGCCCGAGCGCGAAGATCCGCCAGATCAACTTCATCGGCAACAAGGCATTCAGCACCGGCACGCTGCGCGACGAAATGCAGCTGTCGACGCCGAACTGGTTCTCCTGGTACACGAAGAACGACCTGTACTCGAAGGAAAAGCTGACGGGCGACCTCGAGGCCGTGCGCTCGTACTACCTGAACCGCGGCTACCTCGAGTTCAACATCGAGTCGACCCAGGTGTCGATTTCGCCCGACAAGAAGGACATGTACCTGACGGTCACGCTGCACGAAGGCGAGCCGTACACCGTGTCGGGCATCAAGCTGTCGGGCAACCTGCTCGATCGCGAAGCCGAACTGAACAAGCTGATCAAGATCAAGCCGGGCGATCGCTTCTCGGCTGAAAAGCTGCAGCAGACGACCAAGGCGATCGTCGACAAGCTGGGCGAATACGGTTACGCATTCGCGACCGTCAATGCACAGCCGGACATCGACCAGGCGAACCACAAGGTGAACCTGAACCTCGTCGTCGATCCGAGCCGCCGCGTGTACGTGCGCCGCATCAACGTCGTCGGCAATACGCGTACGCGTGACGAGGTGGTGCGCCGCGAAATGCGCCAGCTCGAAAGCTCGTGGTTCGATTCGAATCGCCTCGCGCTGTCGAAGGACCGCGTGAACCGTCTCGGCTACTTCACCAACGTCGACGTGACGACGGTGCCGGTCGAAGGCACGAACGACCAGGTCGACGTGAACGTGAAGGTCGACGAAAAGCCGACCGGCGCGATTACGCTGGGCGCAGGTTTCTCGTCGACGGACAAGGTCGTGCTGTCGGCTGGCGTGTCGCAGGACAACGTGTTCGGTTCGGGCACGAGCCTGTCGGTGAACGTCAACACCGCACGCAGCTACCGTACGCTGACCGTCACGCAGGTCGATCCGTATTTCACGGTCGACGGCATCAAGCGGATCACGGACGTCTACTACCGCACGTACCAGCCGCTCTACTATTCGACGAGCTCGAGTTTCCGGATCATCAGCGCGGGCGGCGACCTGAAGTTCGGCATTCCGTTCTCGGAAGTCGACACCGTGTATTTTGGCGTCGGTCTCGAGCAGAACCGTCTCGACGTCGATTCGGCAACGCCGCAGAGCTACAAGGATTACGTGAACGAGTTCGGCCGCGTGTCGAACACCGCACCGCTGACGGTGGCGTGGTCGCGCGACGCGCGTGACAGCGCGCTGATTCCGAGCCGCGGCTACTTCACGCAGGCGAACGTCGAGTACGGTGCGCCGATCGGCAAGATCCAGTACTACAAGGCCGACCTGCAGGCGCAGTACTACTATTCGTTCTCGCGTGGCTTCATCCTGGGCATGAACCTGCAAGGCGGTTACGGTAACGGTATCGGCAACTCGTACCCGATCTTCAAGAACTACTACGCGGGCGGTATCGGCTCCGTGCGTGGCTACGAGCCGAGCTCGCTGGGCCCGCGCGACACGACGACCAACGACCCGATCGGCGGTTCGAAGATGGTCGTGGGTAACGTCGAACTGACGTTCCCGCTGCCGGGCACCGGTTACGACCGCACGCTGCGCGTGTTCACGTTCTTCGACGGCGGTAACGTGTGGGGCAACGCGCCGGGCGGCACGAGTACGGGTGCGAACGGTCTGCGTTACGGCTACGGTGTCGGTCTGGCGTGGATTTCGCCGATCGGCCCGCTCAAGCTGAGCCTCGGTTTCCCGCTGCAGAAGCACGAAGGCGACCAGTACCAGAAATTCCAGTTCCAGATCGGGACGGCGTTCTGATCGAACGCATGACAACAGCAACGAGAGGGTAATTTTGCTAACCGGTAAGTTTTCGAAACGAGTGATGTGTGCGCTGACCGTTGCGCTGGCCTTGGGCGCGGCGACAGCACACGCTCAGGACGTCGCCCGCATCGCGGCGGTCAATTCGGATCGGATCCTGCGCGAGTCCGCGCCCGCCAAGGCGGCGCAGACGAAGCTCGAAGCCGAGTTCGCGAAGCGTGACAAGGATCTGCAGGACATGGCGGCCCGCCTGAAGTCGATGTCCGATTCGCTGGACAAGAACGGCGCGTCGCTGTCGCCGACCGATCGCGCGCAGAAGCAGCGCGATCTCGCGCAGCTCGATACCGACTTCCAGCGCAAGCAGCGCGAGTTTCGCGAAGACCTGAACCAGCGCCGCAACGAGGAGCTTGCTGCCGTGCTGGAGCGCGCGAACAGGGTCATCAAGCAGATCGCCGAGCAGCAGAATTACGACCTGATCGTGCAGGAAGCCGTGTACGTCAGCCCGCGCATCGACATCACCGACAAGGTGCTCAAGGCGCTCGCGTCCGGCTCGACGAACTGAACGGAGCAGACGACGAATGGCATTGACGCTCGAGGAACTCGTAAAGCGGTTCGGCGGCGAGATCGCCGGCGACGCCCAGTGCAAGGTGAGCAGCCTCGCGCCGCTCGACCAGGCAGGCCCTCAGCAACTCGCGTTTCTCGCGAATCCGAAGTACCTGTCGCAGGTTGAAGCAACCCGCGCCGGCGCGGTGCTGATCGCGCCGAAGGATCTCGAAAAGCTGCGCGCGGCTGCCGGCCCCCGGGAGGCCGGCCCCCGGGAAGCCGGCCCCCGGGAAGCCGGCCCCCGCAATTTCATCGTGACGCCGAATCCGTACGCGTACTTCGCACGCGTCGCGCAGATGTTCATCGATCTCGCCACGCCGCAGCGCGCGGCCGGCGTGCATCCGAGCGCAACGATCGATCCGGCCGCAAAGGTCGCCGCGAGCGCGGTGATCGGCCCGCACGTGACGGTCGAAGCCGGTGCGGTGATCGAGGACGGCGTGCAACTCGACGCGAACGTATTTGTCGGCCGCGACACGACGATCGGTGCGAATTCTCACCTGTATCCGAATGCCTCGGTCTACCACGGCTGCAAGATCGGCCCGCGTGCGATCATCCATTCGGGCGCCGTGATCGGCTCCGACGGGTTCGGTTTCGCGCCGGATTTCGTCGGTGACGGCGACGCGCGCACCGGCAGCTGGGTCAAGATCCCGCAGGTCGGCGGCGTGTCGGTCGGCCCGGACGTCGAGATCGGCGCGAACACGACGATCGATCGCGGCGCGATGGCGGACACCGTCATCGAGGAATGCGTGAAGATCGACAATCAGGTCCAGATCGGCCACAACTGTCGGATCGGCGCCTATACGGTGATCGCCGGCAGCGCGGGCATCGCGGGCAGCACGACGATCGGCCGCCACTGCATGATCGGTGGGGCGGCAGGTATCGCCGGCCACGTGACGCTCGGCGACTATGTCATCGTCACCGCGAAGTCGGGCGTGTCGAAGTCGCTGCCGAAGGCTGGCATCTATACGAGCGCGTTCCCGGCCGTCGACCACGGCGAATGGAACCGGAGCGCCGCGCTCGTGCGCAACCTCGACAAGCTGCGCGACCGCATCAAGGCGCTTGAAACCGCGCTTGCCGCCCAGGGCGGCACGGACGCCTGACCCATCATGCGAGTCCACGAACCGGGCACGGCCAGCGCATCCGGCCCGGTTTGCCAGACTGGGCCGCGTGGCGGCCCGCTTCAGCCTTTGCATCACCACCGCGCAGCACCTGCGTGAGACGAACCATCATGAGCACTGAAAAAATCAATCTCGACATCCACAAGATCCTCACGCTGCTGCCGCACCGCTATCCGATTCTGCTCGTCGATCGCGTGCTCGAACTTGAACCGCACAAAGGGATCAAAGCGCTGAAGAACGTGTCGATCAACGAACCGTTCTTCCAGGGGCATTTCCCGAAGCGGCCCGTGATGCCGGGCGTGCTGATCCTCGAGGCGCTGGCGCAGGCCGCCGCGCTGCTGACTTTCTCGGAAGAGCAGCCGAAGGACCCGGAGAACACGCTGTACTACTTCGTCGGTATCGACGGCGCGCGCTTCAAGCGACCGGTCGAGCCGGGCGACCAACTGATTCTGAACGTGACGTTCGAACGCTACATTCGCGGCATCTGGAAGTTCAAGGCGGTGGCGGAAGTGGACGGCAAGGTGGCGGCGGAAGCCGAACTGATGTGCACGGTCAAGACGACCGACGTGGCGCCCTGAGCGACGCGGCACGGACAGGCAACGCAACGCGACACATCATATCGAGAGGCAACGGCGCATGACCAGGATTCATCCCACCGCGATCGTCGAACCGGGCGCGCAGATCGACGAATCGGTCGAGATCGGCCCGTACGCGATCGTCGGTCCGAACGTCACGATCGGCGCGCGTACGACGATCGGCTCGCACAGCGTGATCGAAGGTCACACGACGCTCGGCGAGGACAACCGCATCGGCCACTACGCGTCGGTCGGTGGCCGTCCGCAGGACATGAAGTACAAGGACGAGCCGACCCGGCTCGAGATCGGCAACCGCAACACGATCCGCGAATTCACGACGATCCACACGGGTACCGTGCAGGATGTCGGTGTGACGACGCTCGGCGACGACAACTGGATCATGGCCTATGTGCACATCGGTCATGACTGCCGCGTCGGCAACAACGTGATCCTGTCGAGCAATGCGCAGATGGCCGGTCACGTCGAGATCGGCGACTGGGCGATCGTCGGCGGGATGTCGGGCGTTCATCAGTTCGTGCGCATCGGTGCGCACTCGATGCTGGGTGGCGCATCGGCACTCGTACAGGACGTGCCGCCGTTCGTGATCGCGGCAGGCAACAAGGCCGAGCCGCACGGCATCAACGTCGAAGGCCTGCGCCGGCGAGGTTTCTCACCCGACGCGATCTCGGCGCTGCGCAGCGCATACCGCGTGCTGTACAAGAGCGGCCTGTCGCTCGAGGAAGCGAAGGTACAGTTGCGCGAACTGGCGACGGCAGGCGGCGAAGGCGACGCGGCAGTCACGGCGCTCGTCGAGTTCGTCGACGCGTCGCAGCGCGGCATCATCCGCTAAGCGATGTCGCTCCCGACCAATCAGATCCGGCTTGCGATGGTGGCCGGCGAGCCGTCGGGCGACCTGCTCGCGGCCTCGCTGCTCGGCGGACTTCACGAGCGTCTGCCCGCGTCGACCCAGTATTACGGGATCGGCGGGCAGCGGATGCTCGCGCATGGCTTCGACTCGCACTGGCAGATGGACAAGCTGACGGTGCGCGGTTACGTCGAGGCACTGGGCCAGATCCCCGAGATCCTGCGGATTCGCGGTGAACTGAAGCGCCAGCTGCTCGCGGAGCGGCCGGACGCGTTCATCGGCGTCGATGCACCCGATTTCAACTTCAACGTCGAACAGGCGGTGCGCGACGCAGGCATCCCGTCGATCCATTTCGTGTGCCCGTCAATCTGGGCATGGCGCGGCGGCCGGATCAAGAAGATCGCGAAGTCCGTCGATCACATGCTGTGCTTGTTCCCGTTCGAACCGGCGCTTCTCGACAAGGCGGGCGTCGCGTCGACGTACGTCGGCCATCCGCTTGCCGACGAGATTCCGCTCGAACCCGACACGCACGGCGCGCGCATCGCGCTCGGGCTGCCGACCGACGGCCCCGTGATTGCGGTGCTTCCGGGCAGCCGGCGCTCGGAGATCGGGCTGATCGGTCCCACGTTCTTCGCGGCGATGGCGCTGATGCAGCAGCGCGAGCCTGGCGTGCGGTTCGTGATGCCGGCGGCGACGCCCGCGTTACGCGAGCTGCTGCAGCCGCTCGTCGACGCGCATCCGCAACTCGCGCTGACGATTACCGACGGCCGCTCGCAGGTCGCGATGACGGCTGCCGACGCGATTCTCGTGAAAAGCGGCACCGTCACGCTGGAAGCCGCGTTGCTGAAGAAGCCGATGGTGATTTCGTACAAGGTGCCCTGGCTGACCGGGCAGATCATGCGCCGGCAGGGCTATCTGCCGTATGTCGGCTTGCCGAACATCCTGGCGGGGCGCTTCGTCGTACCCGAGTTGCTGCAGCATTTCGCGACGCCCGAGGCGCTCGCCGATGCAACGCTCACGCAGCTGCGCGACGATGCGAACCGCCGTACGCTGACCGAAGTCTTCACCGAAATGCATTTGTCGCTGAGGCAGAACACTGCCGCGAAGGCCGCCGAAGCGGTCGTACGCGTACTCGAGCAACGCAAGGGGCGCGCATGACGACTGTCCGTGTATCACGCCGCCGCGCGTCGATTGACGAACAGGGCGGGTTCGACTTCAGCCGCCCCGACGAGATCGTCTGCGGCGTCGATGAAGCCGGCCGCGGTCCGCTCGCAGGGCCGGTGGTCGCCGCCGCGGTGATTCTCGATCCCGCACAGCCGATCGACGGGCTCGACGATTCGAAGGCGTTGTCCGCCAAGAAGCGCGACGCATTGTACGAACTGATCGTCTCGCGTTCTCGTGCGTATTGCGTCGCGTCGGCGAGCGTCGACGAAATCGACACGCTCAACATCCTGCACGCGACGATGCTCGCGATGAAGCGGGCCGTCGAGGGCCTGTCGGTGCTGCCGACGCTTGCGCAGATCGACGGCAATCGCTGTCCGACGCTGAGTGTGCGTGCCGAGGCGATCGTCAGCGGCGACGCTCTTGTGCCGAGCATCTCGGCCGCGTCGATCCTCGCAAAGGTCACGCGCGACCGGATGCTCGTCGACCTGCATGAACGCTTCCCGGTGTACGGCTTCAACGTGCACGCCGGGTACGGCACCGCGAAACACCTTGCCGCGCTGCGCGAACATGGCCCGTGCGAAGCGCATCGGCGCTCGTTCGCCCCGGTGCGCGCGGCGCTCGATCTGGCGGCCTCTTCCCGCTAATGGCGGGCTTGCGCTGGCCGCCAGAAGGGTCGACGCATGGAATGAGACACGGCGAACGCCAGGCGTATTCGCAACGAGCATGACGCCGCGATCGGCCGTTCTGGCGGCCAGCCCCTGGAAAGGGATTTTTTAGTTTCGGGAACGTGTCTTGCCGGCCGCATTGCGGCGTTGCGTGTCGCTTGTTTGGCTCGGCCAGACGGCGCTCCTTGCTTCTTGCACTGCGACCGGCGACGCACGTTCGCAAGCCCGTTATTAGCGGGAACAGGCTCTCTGATGAAAAGCATTACTTCCCGCGACAACCCGCTGTACAAGCGCCTGAAGACGCTCGCGGGTTCGACGTCCCAGCAGCGCCGCGGCGGCCAGGCGCTGCTCGAAGGGTTCCATCTCGCGAGCGCGTATCTCGATACGGTCGCCACGCCCGAGCTGTGCGTCGCGACCGAAGGCGCGCTCGAGCACGCCGAGGCGCAGGCGATCATCGCGCGGATCGACGCGCAGCGTGTGGTCACGCTGCCCGATGCGCTGTTCGGACAACTGTCGAACGTGGTCAGCGGCGTCGGTTTCCTGTTGCTTGTCGACCGGCCCGCGCAGCCGTTGCCCGAGCGCGTGACGCACACGTCGGTCGTGCTCGACGGCGTGCAGGATGCCGGCAACGTCGGGTCGATCCTGCGCAGTGCAGCGGCGGCCGGCGTGCGGCACGTGTTCTGCGCGCCGGGCACCGCGTATGCGTGGTCGTCGAAGGTATTGCGTTCGGGGATGGGGGCGCATTTCCTGCTGTCGATCCACGAGGATGTCGTGCCGGACGCGCTCGCGGGGCGGCTCGACGTACCGGTCGCGCTGACCGATTCGCACGGCGCGCAGCCGATCTACGACTGCGACCTGGCCGGGCCGGTGGCATGGGTGTTCGGCAACGAGGGCGCGGGCGTGTCGGCGTTCTGGCGCAATGCGGCCACGCATCGCGTGACGATTCCGCAGCCGGGCGGAATGGAGTCGCTGAACGTTGCGGCGGCAGCGGCGGTGTGTCTGTTCGAGCAGGTGCGACAGCAGCGGCACGGATGATGACGTGACGCGCCGCCTGCCCGCGGGCAGGCGGCAACAAACAAAAAGGCCGCGTCGGACGCGGCCTTTTTGTTTTTCGCGGCGGCCTGACGGCCGTCAGCGGGCAGGCGAGATCAGTACGACTGTCGGTCGAGGCGTATTTCCTGCAGGATCGTCGTCGCGATCTCCTCGATCGACTTGTGCGTCGACGACAGCCACTTGATCCCTTCGCGGCGCATCATGGCCTCGGCCTCGTTGATCTCGTAGCGGCAATTCTCCGGCGCCGCGTACTTGCTGCCGGGGCGGCGCTCGTTGCGAATCTCCGACAGGCGCTGCGGATCGATCGAGAGCCCGAACAGCTTCTCGCTGTACGGCGACAGCGCCGACGGCAGCTTGCCGCGCTCGAAGTCTTCCGGAATCAGCGGGTAGTTGGCCGCCTTCACGCCGTATTGCATCGCGAGATACAGGCTCGTCGGCGTCTTGCCGCTGCGCGATACGCCGACCAGGATCACGTCGGCTTCCGACAGGTTGCGGTTCGACTGACCGTCGTCGTGCGCGAGCGAAAAGTTGATTGCCTCGATCCGCGTCTTGTATTCCTCGGTATCGGCGTTCTGGTGGCCGCGGCCCATCGCATGGCTCGACTTGAGCTCCAGTTCCTGTTCGAGCGGCTCGACGAAGCGCTGGAACATGTCCAGCACGAGCGCGTTCGAGCGCTTGACGATGTCGTTCGACTCGCTGTCGACGAGCGTCGTGAAGACGATCGCGCGACGGCCGTCGTGCACGGCGGCGTCGTTGATCTTTTCGACGGTCGCATAGGCTTTCTCGAGCGAGTCGACGAACGGCACGCGCACGAGGCGGAATTTCTGGTCGAACTGGGAGAGGATCGAATGCGCGAAGGTTTCGGCAGTGATCCCGGTGCCGTCGGAGACGATGAAAACGGTAGGCAGCATGAATCTGGGCGTCGAGCGTGAAGGGCAGTTGCGCGGGCGGCTGGAGGTTCGCCTCCAGACGCAGTGACAAGGTCGCGCCACATCCGGCAGCCGGCACGGTAGAATAGCGGCAACCTGTTGGATAAGCAATTGCGGGGGCAGGGTGCAAACGGCACCCAAGGCTTGCCGTGCTCGATCCATAACTCCCGGCAAATTCGGCGATTGGTATGAATATATCGCCTTTCTGCCGGGATTTTTACAAATCGGGTCGGAAGCGGTTCCGTCCTGCGATTGTTTCTCCAACAGGTTGCGCAAGACGCGCCGCGCCTTTTTGCAAGCGCCCGCGTCCGAGCCCACTTGCGCAATCGAGCATTTTTTTCACACTTAGGGGCTTGTATGACTAACGCAGCAAACGTCGCAAAGGATCAGGCGTATGTAATCCCGTTCGAGCAGTTGCGGATGACCGATGTGGAGATCGTGGGCGGCAAGAATGCGTCGCTCGGCGAGATGATCAGCCAGCTTTCCGAGGCAGGCGTTCGCGTACCCACCGGTTTCGCCACGACCGCGCTCGCTTTCCGCGATTTCCTCAAGCACAACGATCTGACCGATCGCATCGCCAAGCGTCTCGAGTCGCTCGACATCGACGACGTGAAGGCGCTCGCCGAAGCCGGCGCCGAAATCCGCAAGTGGATCGTCGACGCACCGATGCAGGCACGTCTTGAGCAGGAAATCCGCGCACAGTTCGAAATCCTGAAGAGCGGCTCGCCGAGCGAGCTGTCGTTTGCCGTGCGCTCGTCCGCGACCGCGGAAGACCTGCCCGACGCATCGTTCGCCGGTCAGCAGGAGTCGTATCTGAACGTCGTCGGCATCGAGGACGTGCTCGACCGCATGAAGCACGTGTTCGCGTCGCTGTACAACGACCGCGCGATCTCGTATCGCGTGCACAAAGGCTTCACGCACGCGGAAGTCGCCCTGTCGGCCGGCGTGCAGCGCATGGTCCGCTCGGACGTCGGCGCAGCCGGCGTGATGTTCACGATCGACACCGAATCGGGCTTCAAGGACGCCGTGTTCATCACGTCGAGCTACGGCCTGGGCGAAACCGTCGTGCAGGGTGCGGTGAACCCGGACGAGTTCTACGTGTTCAAGACGACGCTCGCGCAGGACAAGTACCCGATCATCCGCCGCTCGATCGGCTCGAAGCTGATCAAGATGGAATTCACGCAGCCGGGCGAGCCGGGCCGCGTGAAGACGGTCGACGTACCGCACGAGCAGCGCAACCGCTACTCGATCACCGACGAAGACGTGATCGAGCTCGCGAAGTACGCGGTCATCATCGAGAAGCACTACCAGCGTCCGATGGACATCGAGTGGGGCAAGGACGGTCGCGACGGCAAGATCTTCATCCTGCAGGCGCGTCCGGAAACGGTGAAGAGCCAGGCGAGCGGCAAGGCCGAGCAGCGCTTCAAGCTGAAGGGTCAGTCGCAGGTGCTGGCGACGGGTCGCGCGATCGGTCAGAAGATCGGCGCGGGTCCCGTGCGCGTGATCCAGGATCCGTCGGAAATGGAACGCGTGCAGCCGGGCGACGTGCTGGTGGCCGACATGACCGACCCGAACTGGGAGCCGGTGATGAAGCGTGCATCGGCGATCGTCACGAACCGTGGCGGCCGCACCTGCCACGCGGCGATCATCGCGCGTGAGCTCGGCGTGCCGGCAGTCGTCGGTTGCGGCGACGCGACCGATATCCTGAAGGATGGCGCGCTCGTTACCGTGTCGTGCGCGGAAGGCGACGAAGGCAAGATCTACGACGGGCTGCTCGAGACGGAAGTCACGGAAGTGCAGCGCGGCGAACTGCCGGAAATCCCGGTCAAGATCATGATGAACGTCGGCAATCCGCAGCTCGCGTTCGACTTCTCGCAACTGCCGAACGGTGGTGTTGGCCTCGCGCGTCTCGAGTTCATCATCAACAACAACATCGGCGTGCACCCGAAGGCGATTCTCGAGTACCCGAACATCGACCAGGATCTGAAGAAGGCCGTCGAGAGCGTTGCACGCGGTCACGCGTCACCGCGCCAGTTCTACGTCGACAAGCTGACGGAAGGCGTTGCGACGATCGCTGCGGCGTTCTATCCGAAGCCCGTGATCGTGCGCCTGTCCGACTTCAAGTCGAACGAGTACAAGAAGCTGATCGGCGGTTCGCGTTACGAGCCGGACGAAGAAAACCCGATGCTGGGCTTTCGCGGCGCGTCGCGCTACATCGCCGAAGACTTCGCGCAGGCGTTCGAGATGGAATGCCGTGCACTGAAGCGCGTGCGTGACGACATGGGCCTGACCAACGTCGAGATCATGGTGCCGTTCGTGCGGACCGTGAAGCAGGCGGAACGTGTTGTCGGCCTGCTCGAGAAGTTCGGCCTGAAGCGCGGCGAAAACGGCCTGCGCCTCGTGATGATGTGTGAAGTCCCGACCAACGCGATTCTCGCCGAAGAATTCCTGGAACACTTCGACGGTTTCTCGATCGGTTCGAACGACCTCACGCAGCTCACGCTCGGCCTCGACCGTGACTCGGGCATGGAACTGCTGGCTGCCGACTTCGACGAACGCGACCCGGCCGTCAAGTTCCTGTTGAAGCGTGCGATCGACACCTGCCGCAAGATGGGCAAGTATGTCGGGATCTGCGGCCAGGGCCCGTCCGATCACCCGGATTTCGCGGAATGGCTGACCGACGAAGGCATCGTGTCGATCTCGCTGAACCCCGACACGATCATCGATACGTGGCAGGCGCTGGCCAACCGGAAGTAACGGTCGGTCATGCCGATTCGACGAAAGAGCGGTGCTGCCGCGCTTTCGTTGAAGGCAAAATGCAAGCTTCATGCTATAAACACCTCGGTAAGCACCGGGGTGTTTTTGTTTGTCGGTACGCGTCGGGGATGTTTTTCTGGAGACCGCAATGATGTCGGGGCATCTGTTCTGGTGGATCGGGGGCGGTGTGCTGGTCGTGGCCGAATTGCTGACCGGCACGTTCTATCTGTTGATGATCGCGCTCGGCTTTTTCTCGGGCGCCTTGCTGCAGCTCGCGGGCTTCGCGCCGCACGCGCAGTTCGGCGCGGCCGCCGCGGTCGCGATCATCGCGATGGTCGTGCTGCGTCGCTCGGGGCTCGGGCGCAAGCAGAAGCGCGACACGTCGACGAATCCGGACGTCAATCTCGATATCGGCGCGACCGTCACGGTCGACGCGTGGCATGACGGCCGCGCGCGCGTGCAGTATCGTGGCGCCGACTGGGACGTCGAGCTCGCGAGCGGCGAGCGCGACGATGCGCACGTGTATCGGGTGAGTGCCGTGCGCGGCAACTGTCTCGTCGTCGTAGCGAAACCCGCGGGCTGATCGTCCACTGATACAACAAGGAGGGAACACTGCATGGATACGCTGGTCATCTGGGTCGTCCTGCTTATCATCGCCATGGTGATCGTGTCGAAGACGGTGAAGATCGTGCCGCAGCAGCATGCGTGGGTGCTCGAACGTTTCGGGCGCTATCACGCGACGCTGTCGCCCGGTCTCAATATCGTGCTGCCGTTCGTCGACCGGATCGCATACCGGCACGTGCTGAAGGAAATCCCGCTCGACGTGCCGAGCCAGGTCTGCATCACGCGCGACAACACGCAGCTTCAGGTCGACGGCGTGCTGTACTTCCAGGTCACCGATCCGATGAAGGCATCGTACGGGTCGAGCAACTTCGTGCTGGCGATCACGCAGCTCGCGCAGACGACGCTGCGCTCGGTAGTCGGCAAGCTCGAGCTCGACAAGACCTTCGAGGAGCGCGACTTCATCAACCACAACATCGTGTCGGCGCTCGACCAGGCCGCGGCGAACTGGGGCGTGAAGGTGCTGCGCTACGAAATCAAGGACCTGACGCCGCCGAAGGAGATCCTGCACGCGATGCAGGCGCAGATCACCGCCGAGCGTGAAAAGCGTGCGCTGATCGCTGCCTCCGAGGGCCGCAAGCAGGAGCAGATCAACCTCGCGTCGGGCGCGCGCGAAGCGGCGATCCAGAAGTCGGAAGGCGAGCGGCAGGCCGCGATCAACCAGGCGCAAGGCGAGGCGGCCGCGATTCTCGCGGTTGCCGAGGCGAACGCGCAGGCGATCCAGAAAATCGCGCAGGCGATCCAGTCGCAGGGCGGGATGGACGCCGTGAACCTGAAGGTTGCCGAGCAGTATGTCGGCGCGTTCTCGAACCTCGCGAAGCAGGGCAATACGCTGATCGTGCCGTCGAACCTGTCGGATCTGGGCACGGCGATCGCATCGGCGCTGACGATCGTGAAGAGCGCGGCGCCGGCCGCGGCCGGCAAGGGCTGAGCGTGGGCTGAACGCACGGCGATCGGCCCCGACGCCTTATACCGTAGAAAGCGACACGGCCCGCTGCGAGCGGGCCGTGTCGTTTGCGATGCAGGCTGGGCGAATCAGGTGCCGGCGCGCATGATGCGCGCCTTTTCGCGTTCCCAGTCGCGTTTCTTCTCGGTTTCGCGCTTGTCGTGCAGCTTCTTGCCCTTCGCGAGCGCGATGTCGCATTTCACGCGACCGCCCTTGTAATGGAAGTTCAGCGGCACGAGCGTGTAGCCGCGCTGCTCGACCTTGCCGATCAGTTTCTTGATTTCCTCGCGGTGCAGCAGCAGCTTGCGCGTGCGGACCGGATCGGGGGTGATGTGCGTCGAGGCTTCGGGCAGCGGGCTGATATGGGTACCGATCAGGAAGATCTCGGCGTTCTTGACGACGACGTAACCTTCCTTGATCTGGCCGCGGCCGGCGCGCAGCGCCTTGACTTCCCAGCCCTCCAGCACGAGCCCCGCCTCGTAGCGCTCCTCGATGTGATAATCGAAGTGCGCTTTCCTGTTGTCGATGATGCTCATGAAAGGATCGGGCCAACTCGTTTAAAATCACGATTTTAGCAAAGCGGGGCGGGAATCGCCCGGCTTGCGTTCTCACTTAAGGCGATGCCGCGCGATTTATGGCAGATGTCCAGAAAACCGTATTGATCCGCCACTCGGCGGAACAGATGTTCGACCTCGTCACCGACGTGGCCGACTACCCCAATTTCCTGCCGTGGTGCGGCGGCGTCGAAGTTCGTCGTCAGGACGACAGCGGGATGGAAGCGCGCATCGATATCAACTTCAAGGGCATCAGGCAGCATTTCGCGACGCGCAACACGCAGCAGCGTCCGACGCGGATCGACATGGAGTTCGCGGACGGCCCGTTCAAGAAGTTCACGGGCTCGTGGCGCTTCATCCCGCTGCGCGCCGATGCGTGCAAGATCGAATTCGCGCTGCACTACGAGTTCTCCAGCATCCTGCTGGAAAAGATCATCGGGCCCGTGTTCAGCCATATCGCGAACACGTTCGTCGATTCGTTCGTCAAGCGTGCCGATCAGCGCTACGGGAAGGGGTGACGCGATGCTGTCGATCGAAGTCTGCTACGCGCTACCGGATCGCCAGACGCTGATTCCGGTGTCGTTGCCCGACGGCGCGACTGTGCGCGAGGCGATCGACGCGAGCGGCGTGCTCGCGCGGCACCCGGAGATCGATCTCGCACACGCGAAGACCGGCGTGTTCGGCAAGCTCGCGCCGCTAGACGCGCCGCTCGCCGACCATGACCGCGTCGAGATCTACCGCCCGCTGATCGTCGATCCGAAGCTCGCGCGCCAGCGGCGCGTCGACAAGACCCGTCGCGAAGGCTCCATCGAGGGCCGCAAGTGGATGCACAAGGACGCGCGCTGACGCGCGTCGTGGCACCCGCCTTTTTCGTTCCGATTCATCAGACAAGACGCGCGGCCGCGCTCAGTGGGCCGCGCTGCTCGCGCTCACGGCCGCGCTGCCGGTCGCGTTGCCGCTGTCGTGCGTGTCGCTGTGCCGGCGCACCGATCCGTAGACGCCCGCCAGCAACAGCGCGAGCGCCGCGATCTCGAGCGTGCGCGGCATCCGGTGGTCGTAGACGAACGCGTAGAGCATCGCGAACACGGTTTCGAACACGATCAGCTGGCCCGACAGTGTGAGCGGCATCCGCTTCGACGCCGCGTTCCACAGTCCGTTGCCGAGCCACGACGCACCGATCGCGAGCGCAAGGTTCAGCACCCAGAACAACTGCCAGCGGGGTGCCGGGACGGCCGCCTGCACCGTGCCGGACGGCAGCGCGAGGATTGTGACCCAGCAGAGGCCGCCGATCACGCCCGTCACGACACCCCACAGCACCGACCATTCGTTGCCGCTGAAATGATGGTGACGCTGCAGGTAGCGCGCGTTCGCGACTGCGTACCAGGTCCAGCTCGCGAGCGCGCCGCTTGCGCACGCGATGCCGGCGAGCTTCTCGACGAGCGTCGTCGCCAGCGCGGCTTCCGATGTGAAGAGGTCGACGTTGATGCAGACGATGCCGGCGATCACCAGCGCGAGCGGGGCGGCGAGGCGTCGCAGCGGGACGGCGCCGCGGTCGCCGAGGCCCAGGAGCGTGACGGTCACGGGCAGCACGCCTACGATCAGCGATGTGGGGGCTATGCCGATCAGGTGCACGGCGGTGGACAGCAGCATGTAATACGCGAGATTGCCGATCAATGCGAGCTTCGCGAGCGCGACGAGATCCTCGCGGGTCAGTCGCGCAAGCAGCGAACGAGCCGTGGGCAGCGCGGCCGCCAGCGACACGAGACCGTACATGGCATAGCGGCCGGCGCTCAGCAGCAGCGGCGAGAAGTCGGTCATCAGGCGTGGAACGAGAAATACCATGCCCCACAACGCGCCCGCGAGGACGCCATACACTACACCGCGCTGCATCGACTGCTCCGAACAAAATGACTGACGAGCGCGCATCTTAACGATGCCGGTGCGACCGCGTCTTGTTCATTCCTGCACTCGGAGTGGGGCGGGGTGATGAGGCGGCCGCAATCCGGTTCTGTTTGCCGGCGGATCGGGGTGCCTGCCGGCGATCGGCGGATCAGCGTGCGACCGGCTCGGCCGGTGCGGCCGCTGTCACACTGTCGCCTGCCACGTGCGCGGGGCGCCGCACGGCGCGCAGCTTGCCGCTGTTGCCGCCGCCGCAGAAGAACGTGTCGCGGCCGTCGGATTCGAGCCCCGACACACCGATGCCGGGCGGCATGTCGACCTGTTCGACTACCTGTCCCGTGTGCGGATCGATCCGCCGCAGCTCGCTCTGGTCGGCTTCCCACGTACCGTGCCACAGCTCGCCGTCGACCCACGTCACGCCGGTGACGAAGCGGTTCGATTCGATCGTGCGCAGCACGGCGCCCGATAGCGGATCGACCTGATGAATCTTGCGCTCGCGGTACTGGCCGACCCACAGCGTGCCTTCGGCCCATGCGAGCCCGGAATCGGCGCCGCCGCCGGGCGCGAGAATCGTCGCAAGCACGCGGCCCGAGTCCGGATCGATCTTCTCGATGCGGTCCTCGACGATCTGGAACAGGTGACGGCCGTCGAACGCCGTGCCGGCATGCGCCGGTTGCCGGATATGCCGGGCGGCCGGGCGGCCGGGTGCCGGCGCCGCGTGGCGACATGGCGTGCGGGCCGCGCTGCGCTGCGGGAACCTGATGGCTGTGGTTCTGGCGACGGGCGTGCTGGGTCTGCGGGTGATGGCCGTCGTGACGGTGGCGATCGCCGCCGAGCGACTGGTGCCGGCCGGTGGCGAACGCGTTGCGCGGATGGTCGTCGGCGGTGTCGCGATCGGCGCCGGGTTCGTGATGATCATGTGTGCGGCCGGGTTAGGGCGGCTTCGCCGCGCTGCAAGGCCGGCGGAGGCGTTGCAGCCAACGCCGCATGGGCCGGCGGCGGCATGAAATCGGCCCGGTGGCGGCCGGTTGCGCGAATGGGGTGAAGCCGGGGTGAAACGAAAGGCGATCGAAAACGAACCGAACGGCGATCCGAACGATTCGGCCCCCGAACGCTGGAAAACGGCTAACCCGTTGTTCGTGTTGTGAAAATTCGCAGCGCTTCGCGTATAATTCGCTTTTGCGCCCATAGGATTTGCCATGCGTCTGATCCAAAAAGCACTCACTTTCGATGACGTGCTCCTCGTTCCCGCCTTTTCCGACGTTCTCCCGCGCGACACCAGCCTGAAAACCAAGCTGACCCGCAACATCTCCCTGAACATGCCGCTCGTGTCCGCCGCGATGGACACGGTCACCGAGGGTCGCCTCGCGATCGCGATGGCGCAGCAGGGTGGTGTCGGTATCGTCCACAAGAACCTCACGCCGGCCGAGCAGGCCCGCGAGGTCGCGAAGGTCAAGCGTTTCGAATCGGGCGTCGTCCGCGACCCGATCACGGTCCCGCCGCAGATGAAGGTGCGCGACGTGATCGCGCTGTCGCGCCAGCATGGCATCTCCGGCTTCCCGGTCGTCGAAGGCCCGCAGCTCGTCGGTATCGTCACGAACCGCGACCTGCGTTTCGAAACGCGCCTCGACGAACCCATCAAGTCGATCATGACGCCGCGCGATCGTCTCGTCACGGTCAAGGAAGGCACGCCGCTCGCCGAAGCGAAGGCGCTGATGCACAGCCACCGCCTCGAGCGCGTGCTGGTCGTCAACGACGCGTTCGAACTGCGCGGCCTGATGACCGTCAAGGACATCACCAAGCAAACCGAACACCCGGACGCGTGCAAGGACGAACACGGCAAGCTGCGCGCAGGCGCGGCAGTCGGCGTCGGCCCAGACAACGAAGAGCGCGTCGAGCTGCTCGTGCAGGCAGGCGTCGACGTGATCGTCGTCGACACCGCGCATGGCCACAGCAAGGGTGTGCTCGAGCGCGTGCGCTGGGTCAAGCAGAACTTCCCGCACGTCGAAGTGATCGGTGGCAACATCGCGACGGCAGCCGCCGCGAAGGCGCTCGTCGAATACGGCGCGGACGCGGTCAAGGTCGGTATCGGCCCGGGCTCGATCTGCACGACGCGGATCGTCGCGGGTGTCGGCGTGCCGCAGATCAGCGCGATCGCGAACGTCTCGGAAGCGCTGAAGGGCTCCGGCGTGCCGTGCATCGCCGACGGCGGCGTGCGTTTCTCGGGCGACGTGTCGAAGGCCCTCGCGGCCGGCGCGAACGCGGTGATGATGGGCAGCATGTTCGCGGGCACTGAAGAGGCGCCGGGCGACGTGTTCCTGTACCAGGGCCGTCAATACAAGTCGTACCGCGGCATGGGTTCGGTCGGTGCGATGAAGGACGGCGCGGCAGATCGCTACTTCCAGGACAACTCCGCGAACATCGACAAGCTCGTGCCGGAAGGCATCGAAGGCCGCGTCGCCTACAAGGGCTCGGTCAACGCGATCCTGTTCCAGCTGGTCGGTGGCGTGCGCGCGAGCATGGGCTACTGCGGCTGCAAGACGATCGACGAACTGCACGACAAGGCCGAATTCGTTCAGATCACCGCGGCGGGCATGCGTGAGTCGCACGTGCACGACGTGCAGATCACGAAGGAAGCGCCGAACTATCACGTGGACTGATCGCCGATGAAACCGCTGCTGCGAGCCGTGCTGATCATCGATGCCGTGCTGTTGCTGGCGTTCGGCGTGCTGTTCGTGCTGACGCCCTGGCAGGCGCTTTTCAACGCGTTGCAGCTCGCGAACATCCAGCCGGCGATGCTCGGCCAGGCGTTCGGCATCGCGCTGCTCGGGCTCGCGTGGCTCGCGTTTCACGCAGCGATCAACGGCGAACTCACGGCGCCGGTCGCACGTGCGGTCGGCCATGTGAACTGGCTGATCGGCGTGCTGACGGTCGTGTGGTCGATCGGCACCGGTAACGGTCCCGCGCTTGCTGCTGCCGGCAGGGTGCTGTCGGCGGTGGCCGGCGTTGCGCTGATCGTGCTCGGCCTCGGCGGCGTGCGGCTCGCATCGGCCGTGCGCCGGCGCGAGAAGGCGCAGGCGCCCGAAGCGCGGGCCGCGACGGGTCCGGTCCAACCGGTTCCCCCCCCCGTGCCGCCGCCTGTCGATCCCTGTGCCAGCCGCCCCGCGCCCCCCTC
>NZ_JAGIXF010000078.1:0-28452 GCF_021483755.1 Burkholderia sp. WTPI3
GCCGTCAAGGCGATGGCGCGCCGCAAGCTCATCATCGCGGGCGTCACCAACGACGTCTGCACTGTGTTCCCGGCACTGAGCCTCGTGCGCGACGGCTACGACGTGCAGGTGATTGCCGATGCCGGCGGCTCGCCAAGCAAGATCGGCGACGACATGGCTTTGCGCCGCATGGAGAAGAACGGCATCACACTCTCCAGTACTAACCAGGTGATTGCTGAGCTTGCGGGCAACTGGAGCACGCCCGAAGGGATGCGGATTGTGCAGGAAGTGATCATGCCCGCGTTGCAGAGCTGAGGGTGCACGCCTTGCCAGGCCCGATGTGATCATCCAAAGGCTTGGCGGTGCGCACCGACCGCGAGCGGCATGCGGGACACCGCGCTCACCAAGCAGCAAGCGCAGGCAAGCTCAATGTCCCATAAACGAGGTGAAGCGGTCCTTCAGCAAGGACGGGGCTAGGGCAGCAGTTGGCCGAGAGCAGTTTGACGCAGTCGGCCCCGGATGTACTGCAACACTGCTTTTCCAGCATAGGTGGCTGAGCTTGAGGCAGAGAGCGCCCCGTCTGCACTCAGCGTCTCGACCGGCCTTGCGCTGCCTCGGAAATCGGTCTAGAAATCAGGACGTTACCGCCGCAACACGAGGATTCTGGAGTGACGCAACTATTTTGCTCTAAGCCCGAAAAAGGCCACATGCGGCTATGCCGTCGGCTTGATCCACGTGGTCGTGAAGCCAAGCTCTCTCAACATTGTGAATGTGTTGCAGACAGAAACACCATTGTCCCGGCACACGTCCGGAACGCGGCGATTTGCCCGTTTTTTGGCTGGCGCAGATACCTCGATCGACACGACGACACGGTGACCCGGGTCGGTTACCGCGTACGCGATCAGGAATGGGTCCCTCCCGACTTCTTCGAGCTCCGTTTCGTCGAGGTCGGGAGCGTAGCCCTTCGCTAAGACAGAAGCCACGATTTCCGGGTCGGCCTCTTCTTGCAAAACAAGCGTCTCGTATACATCTGCGCGATTGAGCCATGTAACCAGGGCGTCTTTTTTTGCCTTGCCACCACCGTCGCGCACTTCGTCCAACGTCTCAATCGGCATCTTCACGTGCCCGAGTTCTGCCATGTGCAGCAGCCAATCCCAGAATACCGGAACCATCTCCATCGAGTAGTAGTCACGGTTGGCAGTGATCAGTACGTTAGCGTCGAGGAGATAAAGCTTCATGCCGCCCCTACCAACGCCTGAACATTGGTGGGCCGAACCCCCAGGATGCGGCCAGCTTTCGTCGGTGTCACAAAGCCTTCGGCGATCGCTCTGCGTGTTACTTCAACAAGCGCGTTGCCAACCCTGTGTCGCTTCACCACGTAGTAATTCGGGCCTCCTGCGGCGTCCGCTGCTTGCTCCTTCTTTTTGGCTCGCTCTTCCTCCCAGCTTCGGCGGAACTCGCCAGTAAGATCGGCCCACTGTTTGCGATCGATCTGGCGGCGCTTGAGCAGTCGATAAGCAACCAGAGCCCGGCTGACCTTACGACGGCTCGCGAAATCGCTGATCGCCGATATCAATTCGTGCCGCTCACCGCCGAACTGCCGAAGCTCCTTCATCTCGGCCTCTGGCAGTAGCATTTCGCTTGCGATGTCATTACAGAACTGTTCGATCTTCTGCTCGAAGTCAGCGCCGCTCACACCAGTGCGTCCAAGCCAGATATGCGCCAACTCGTGGAGCAGCGTGAATGACCACGCAACTTTCGCATCCTGATCGTTAACGACGATGAACGGCGCGACTTTTTCTGCTAGCGCGAAGCCACGGAAAATATCTGTGCTTAGTGCGGTGTGATGTGTGCCAAGGTTACCAATAAGGAGAACAAACACACCAAGCTTCTCTGTTAGTCCGCGTAGGTAGTTGAACGATTCCTCAACGCTTTTTTTGCGCCGAAATTCATCCAGATCGAACGAGAGCCGTTCACTGATTACCTCGGCAGCGTGCTCCACTGGTTGAGCCAACGTGATACTGCCGACGAACTTCAACGGCTGCGCCTCGTCCGAGTCCTCGAGAATCGACCTGACTAGACGCTGGCGGACGAACACATCGCGAACGAGGGCATCCAACTTGGGAGCACTCTCTAGTTCGCGGCCGCCAGGAAGCGTTCGGAAGTCTTCGCCCCGTTCGGCTTTCACCGGGGGGTGTTGAAGATAGAACGTCAGAAGTGGCCGCCGATAGGCCTTTGCCATCTTCAAGAGCAAGGGTCGGCTTGGGGCCTTCAAACCCTGTTCATACGTCTCGAGCGTTTCAGCGCCGCTTTGCCGGGCGCCCCCGAGCTGCAACGTTGTGGCGGCCTCATCGATGCCGAGGCCAGCAGCTTCTCTGGCCCATATGAGGATGCGGGGGTTGACCTGCGGCATTTTGGCTGAATTCGAGATGTGGTAGGACCGGTTCATTATAGACGTACCGCCCCTGAAAACGGTCCCGAAAAACAAGGGTGGCCCCACTGTCCCTGAGGCGAAAAGCAACGTGACCCGCCCTGTTCAATCCTGAGAAGTCGTATTGCCAGAATTGACTCATTGGGACGAGCCTCAATGCTATGCGACTGGGGGCTTCGGGACTGAGGATCCCGAGCCATGGCCCAATTTGCCGTGGGATGCGATGGCGTTCGCCGTCTGCGTGGCCAACACGCGCTGTCGCCGATTCACCGGATCCCGTACGTCATCCCGGTGACCGGGCTGGCTTGGGTGGCATCCCTCGCGCCGGCCATGCGGTTTTGCTATCAGCTTACAAGACTTGATAGCTTAAAAGATCCACTCGGCCGCCCCGCACGGACCACGGCATCGGTTCGCACCGTCCCTCCCGCCCCATCGCGCCCGCCCGGGGATGCCCTGGGCCGCACGGCCAGCAACCGACGCTCACATAACTAAAGTTGTAACTATCCGACAGCGCCAAGGAATTCCCACAAACCCATACCAGGCAAGGCTCCGCGGGAAATTCGATTTCAACTAAAGATGTGCCTAGCAGCGCGATCGCGTCAACAAAATTTGTAACGCGATGGGCGATTTCAACCAAAGTTGTGTCGCGATCGTCCCTCGACAGCGCCAACTCGTCGGCGCCGGCTGGATAAAGGCCTTTCCTTTATCACGCTGGCTCGGCTCGACCGCGAAACTCCGCTCGAAAGATCGCCTGAAGCTGCTCCGCGGGGAGCCCCGGAGTGGCGGGATGCCGCCAACGAACCCTGCCGGCCGCTGGTAGACACAAAATTAGTTGAAACGTAGTAGCAACTTTGGTTGTGTGAGCGCCCTGCGGCAGTCACAAATCGAATCCGTCCCGAAATGAAGGGTAACATAGCCCTTACTATCGACCCTTTCACTTCTGCCGCCAACGACTCGGCCACCTGCGCGTGACAAACCAAGCGCTGTCCGAGACACAAGCGAGCACTGCCCGGCGAACCTCCTTGCGTAGATAGCAAAAGTTTCTACGTAGAAACTTTCAGCTGGGGGAAGCACTCCGATGCGCCTGATCTAGAAAGTCGCTTTGCCCAGTGGATTCCTCCGGCTGTCCGTGAAGAACTTATAGAGCATTTGCGGGATGACTGGTCGCGCATCCTGCTAAATTGTCAAACCAACGTCCGGTACGTTAGTGCGCTGCAATTGCTCCAGCGCATCGAGGTAGCGATGGACTGGAACAACAGAAAGCTGCTCATCATGGAGAAGGACCAACGCCTTGAGCACCGTACGCTCTGAGTCGTTCAAAGTCCACGGGTCACCATGCTCGGCGCGTGCAATGCATTCAGCAAGCGCGTTGCCCGCTCGACGACACGGCTCCGCATCTTCGTCAGCAGATAAACAGACGGCGAGAGCCAGCACGTTGGACAACGTAACGATGGCATCGACATCGCCGCGGCCGTCACAGAGTGCAGCAAGAGCGAGATGGTGTTTGAGCGCAAGGCGCCGTATCTGTTCCGCCGGAAGGGGTAGAAGCTGGGCCTTCGTGAGCGGCCGACGACGCAAAGTTGAGTGTTTTCGCATAAATGGATCTCGGCGTTCAACTCGATACCGAAATGACATTGGATTCGGGATCAGCGGGAGATTTTTGCCGCGGAACTAATCTCCCTTCATACCGAATTCGTATCGCAAACTCATGTGCCGCGCCCGCGCCGCTCCAGTTCAATTCGGGTGCGCTCGAGCTCTCGTGCGAACGTGGCTTCGTCCGGCAATACCGTCTGATATTCAGCCGCGAGAACCTTGTTCGGCAAGTTGTCGAGCGCGTAATGTGCCTCTGCGGCGCCTTTTTCGGCACATAGGATGAGACCCACCGGTGGATTTTCCCCGGGCTTCATCCAGTGCTCGCGCGCGTAATTGAGGTAGAGGTGCATCTGTCCGGCGTCGGCATAGCTGAAGCGCCCGACCTTCAGGTCAATAATGAGCAGACATCGCAGTCGTCGATGAAAAAACACCAGGTCGACACGGAACCAGGTGTCATCGATCCGGAGGCGCCGCTGCCGACCGATGAAAGCAAAATCATCGCCGAGCTCCAGCAGGAAGTCGGCGAGATGTTGGATCAAGCCGGCCTCGAGATCCGACTCCGAGTACTCGTCCTTCATATCGAGGAACTCAAGGACGAACGGATCGCGAATCGCCTCCTCAGGTGTGAGTAACTCTCCCGGCTGCGGTTCAGCGGCTTTTCCGAGCAGAGACGCCTTGTTGCGGGACAACGCCAGTCGCTCGTAGAGCTGACTGCTCACCTGGCGGTCGAGTTGACGCACGGACCAGCCTTCACGCAGCGCCTCGGCTTCATAGAAATCGCGCGCAGCGGCCGCCTTCACCGAAAGCAGGCGCACATAGGCTGACCAGGGCAACGGAAACGCCTGCGCGACCGTGCTGAGTTCAAGCGGCGTGGCCTCGGCCCCTGCAACGGATAATCGCGTGGCCGATTTTGCAGACGGTGTCGGGACAATTTTGGGGGCGGCGGATTGTGCAGACAGCGTCTGCACAATCCGATCGGCCGGCCAGGCCAGATAGAAAGCACGCATCTGGGCAATGTTGCGCCACCCGAAGCCACGGCCGAACCGCTGCGACAAGTCTCCGCCCAAGCGCCGGATCACAGCCTCGCCGTAGGCCGCCCTTTCGTCACCACCCTGCTCGAACAGCACGATCCGCCGCCCGATTTCCCAGTACGTCGCCGTCATCAACGCGTTCACGCTGCGGGCCGCGGCCGCGCGGGTGGACGCGACCACCTCAGCAATCTCACTGTGCAGGCCCGCGTAAGTGGCTTGTTCAACTTCCCGCTGCGTCACGACGCGTTCACCACATCCTTAAAGGCCTTGCCGGCAGTGAACTTCACCGTGTTCGCTGCGGCGATCGCAATCTCAGCCCCCGTCGTCGGATTGCGACCGGTCCGCGCCGCGCGCTGCCCCCGCGAGAACGCGCCGAAGCCGATGAGCTGCACCGCCTCGCCACGGCTCACGGCCTCGGTGATGACGTCCAACGCCGCCTGGACCGTCTTACCTGCTTCACTCTTGCTGACGCCGACACCTGCGGCAACGGCGTCGATGAGTTCCTGCTTGTTCATGAACCCTCCTGCTCACCAAGTCAAAGTCGAACCCTACCGCACACCACGACCGACACGCAAACCCCGGAGAGTCAAGACGGTCGTGCCGCCGGTGACCGCCTGCCATACAGAAGCCAGGCTTGCGCCTCACGCTTCGCGACTTGGCCGACACCCGGTGCCCGCTGTTGCAGATATCGAGCACGCGTCGTCGGCCTGCGCTCGCCGCCCCACCGCCGACAGCGTAGCCCAAACGGAGACGATCACCATATGAGTCAGACCCCAATTAATTTAACCGTGATAAGTCCTATTATTAGGGTTACGCTTAATGGCTTTAAATAGGGGGAAGATTCGTTGCGCCTTGCCGGTTAAGTGATCACCGACTGTTGATTTGCACGGAATCCCCCGTGGGTCAGGATTCCGTGCAAATCAACAGACAGTGGTCATCGTCGCGCAAAGCGGAAGTCCAACGCGCGAACCACATTCCCATCCTTGATCGGTTGCCAGCTAACCATGACGTTGGTTTGCAGATTGAATTTTTCGACAGCCGAATCGATCGCGCACGGCCTGATCTTGTGAAAACGATAGTTCGCCGGCATCCGCAGCATCGCACGCAAACCCTCAACGCTGACTTGCCACCGCCCGTGCTCGGCTTCACGCACCAGGTATTCAAGAGTACGCGCCGCGTACGTTGACGATGATGGATCGGGCCCCAGGCGGACGACGTCGTCCTTCTTCGGCGGATGGTGCCGATTGAAGCGATATCGATTGAGTGGACCGGCCAGCCTTTCGTAGACATCTTCGAGCCATAATTTATGGCAACCGAGGAGGTCAGCATGAGCGGCAAGCGGTACACGGATGAGTTCAAGATCGAGGCAGTCAAACAGGTAACCGAACGGGGTCATTCGGTGGCAGAGGTGGCCCAGCGTTTGGGCATCACGACCCACAGCCTTTACGCATGGAAACTGAAGTTCGGCAGGCCCGACGTCGTGCGGCAGGCGGAACTGGATCAGAGCGCCGAGGTTCGGCGACTGAAGGCCGAGCTCAAGCGCATGACCGAGGAACGCGACATTCTAAAAAAAGCCGCCGCGTACTTTGCAAAGGGATAACGGCAAGGTACGCATTCATGCGATCCCATCTCGGCGAGTTCCACCTGCACTCGATGTGCCGAGTCCTTGGCGTGCATCGCAGCGGCTATTACGTCTGGCAGCGGCAGACAGTTGGAGCCCGCAAGCGCGAGGATGATCGATTGCTCGGTTTGATCAAGCATTCCTGGCTAGCCAGCGGCGGCGTCTATGGCTACCGCAAGATCACGGTGGATTTGCGTGAATCGGGCGAAACGTGCAGCCGTCACCGCGTCCATCGCCTCATGAAAGGCGAAGGTCTGCGGGCAGAAGTGGGCTATGGCAGCAAGCCCCGCTATCGGGGTGGTCCGGTCGGCGTAATCGCCAACGTGCTGAACCGTGAGTTCGCGCCAACCGCACCGAACCGGGTCTGGGTAACGGACATCACGTACATCCGGACTTACGAGGGCTGGCTGTATCTGGCGGCTGTTATGGATCTGTACTCGCGCCAGATCGTCGGTTGGGCTACGCGCTCGACGATGACCAGCGATCTGGTTTTACAGGCGTTGTTGGCTGCGGTTTGGAAACGCAAACCGGGACCCGGTGTCATGGTGCATTCCGATCAGGGCAGTCAATTCACGAGCGATGACTGGCAGTCATTCCTGAAGGCGCACCATATGGTGCCAAGCATGAGTCGGCGCGGTAATTGCCACGACAATGCCGTGGCCGAGAGCTTCTTCAGCGCCCTAAAAAAGGAGCGAATCAAGCGGCGCATCTATCCGAGTCGGGCGACCGCGACCTCGGACCTGTTCGATTACATCGAAATGTTTTATAACCCGGTTCGTCGGCATGGTTCCGCCGGCGATCTTTCACCGATTGAGTTTGAGCGGCGCTACGCGCTAAACGGCTCGTGAGTGTCTATGAAACTCTGGCCGGTCCAGAGCCCGTTCTTTACGCAGCCACGCCTGCTTGCATAGCGTGTTCAATGCAACACGCACTCCAATGCAACACGCACTCGTTTCATTTCCGCCGATTGGGGATCGACATTTCGTGCGTACAGCATTGTTGCAATCTCTCGGCCGGTACTTCCCGGATTCTCGATGACGAGATCGACAATGAGTCGCATGACAATGTTCGGTCTTGCCAAGACAACCTCTTCTCCCATGTGAACGACAGAAATGCTAACCCTGGCGTCGCTATTTCAGAAATATCACGCAGGATCGCATTGACTGCGCGCCCAGGAGAAGGCTGACATCGGGTCGATGAAGAATGCAACTAACGATCAACCGCACTCCACTCTTCGACATGCCTCCTCGCGCCTCACAACCCCTGTCTACAAAAGCGGGGGCCTTTAACTGCCAGGCGCCCCTCACCCGAGGTTTGCTCGAATCGGACGCGTCTGCATGAAGACGTAGAGCGAGAACGCCGCTCGCAGCGACTCATGTTGCGAAAGCAAAGCCTCATTCAAGTCGGCCATTGGATCGATACTCAACCGACGCATCGTCAGCTTCGCAGCAGGAGACCGTTTGTAGTTGCGACGCCAATCCTCTCTTTGTTCCGGCGTCGCGGCCTCGTACGCGTCCCAGCCCTGCCGAACCTCATCGCCCATCCGCTCCTGCGCACTCACCTCCTGTGCTGCGGCCTGCAGTGCCACGCGGTTTTGAGCTTGTGCCTTTGCTTCGGTCTCTTGCTGCTCACGCTCAATGAGAGACTGCTGAACCTGCACCATTTCGCGCTCAGCATCGGAGACTGCCCAACCTTCTTTGAGAGCCTTCATGAAAAAGCCAGCCGGACTCTTCGTCACCTTGCCCAACTTCAAGCTGAATCGAGTACGGTCAATCGCTTGCTCGAGACGTTCATCGGTGTAGGTGTCTCGATCGCCAACGATCTGATTGAACTGCGCTGTCGAAAGCCCAAACTCCTGCTTCAGGGCTTGATAGATCTCCTTGGCGTGCTCGTGCGTATGCAACACCCGTTCGGCGAGATCTTTACGGCTGATTCGGAACCGGAGACTGCCAATTTTTCGCGAACCCGGCAGGTTCCGCGTTTCGTACGCAAGGGAGAGGTCAGAAACTTCGTTGATCTGCTGTACGGCCGGTTCGAGCCAATCCCGTTTGAAGTACTTGAACACCTGCGCATTCGCGCCCATCTCTCCCTGCCATCCACGCAACTCGTCGAGTGGGATCCAGTCGGTCTGCCCTTCATCCGCGTGCGGAAGCAAGTGGTCGTACATCACCCGCGCGTAGGACAAGGTGAACATCGAGGTGATGCGCAGACTCAACCAATGCGACTTACCCTTCCCTCGAATAATTCCAATCAGATCGGGCGGGACACGGAATTGAAAGCGGCCACCCTGGTAGGAGATACGGCCGATCAGTTGCGTCGAACCGAAAGGCCGCTCACCGTCAGCGTCCGCGGGCGCCGTCGCCTGGATAAGGGCTTTTTGCGCCTCGGTGATGACCTGCTCGAGGTGGGTGTTGTTGCGGCTCGAGTAGCGCATGAGCCATTTGAAATAGTCCAACTCCACGTCATAGAGGTCACGGGGCCGTTCGTCGTAGGCGACAATGAAGTACGCTGCATCGATCAAGCGGCGAGCGGCCACACCCAGGTCGACGATTCGAATGAGGACGTTGTTACGAGAAAAACCAATATCTGACCTTGCGCTATCGACTGGCAGCCCTTCTGCCGACGCATCATCGAACAGGGCAAGCGCCAACTGCTGAGACGTCGCCAATTGCCCTCTTTCCGCCATGCCGCCCTCCGCCATCACGCTGCATTTGTCATATTGGAGCGTAATGTACCGGTGGCAAAGTGAACCGTCAACACACGCCACCTCACCTTCGGCATGCAACGCCCACATTTCACCTCACCTTTGAGCCCATTCGCCTCACCCCCGCGCCCAAAAACCTCACCTTAGTCGCCAATTTCTCTCACCATTCTGTGGACTTTTCCTCACCTTCGGTCTCAATCCACAGCGCCTTCAGCACACAACCCCTCACCTTTCGAACCTAACGCATTGATTTATAAGGAATGTGCCTATGCTGTTAGTTGTTGGTGGGTTTTCTTTGTTTACAACAACAACCAACCCGGCAAACAAGAGAGGCTGCCGGGTGAGAAAGCCTGTGTACGACGGCCGAATTCCACAAGGGCTCAAGGCGCCGTACTCCCTGGTACTTCCAAGGTTCTTTTGGCCTAAAGACCGCGCTCGATGGTGAGGTGGATTGTGAATTCCGCCTAAACGATGCCAATTCATCAGGGTCATGGCTCGCCTAAGGTGAGGGAAATTGTGTGCTGCGGCGCTGCGAACAAGGCCATACGGCGAGTTCCCACGACACAATTCACCTCACCTTTCTCTGCCCGATGCTTCTGCTTCCTGCGAAAGGCCGATGGACGCGGGTATTTGGAGCCGAGCGGGCGAATAATCAGTTCCCGACGCGAATTACATAGCGATTTTTCGGTCTTGCTAGTATTCTACGGTTCGTGTTTAAAAACTGCAGAACCGTATAAATCTGCGGTGAGCGTGAAAAAAGCACCTCACCGTTGAACTCAAGAGGAAGCGTCTAATGAAAATGAGCGAGTTGCCAGCAGTTGCGCGGCAGGTGAAGCTATCTCAGCTTGGCGAGTTCGCAAAGCGGTTATCCGTGATGACCGACGAGCTTCGTGAGGACATCTTGGCCCCGCGGCCTCGCAAGAACCCCCCGGTATTCACGATCGGCGAACTGAGCGAGATGTGTGGCCTCGATCGCCAGAAGATCAACTATATGGCGACGAAGGAAGGCGGCGATCTGCCGCCTGGCGAAGCTCACGGCTCGGGCCGCGCTCGCATCTTCACGTTGGCTGAAGCGCGCACGTGGGTGCAGAAGGCTTCGAACATCTTTCAGACCGCTCTCGTCACTGGTAAGGGCGAGCATCGCGGCCGGGTCCTGATCACGGCAAACTTCAAGGGCGGCTCGACCAAGACGACAATCACGATGTGCGAGGCCCAGGCGCTTAGCTTGCGTGGCCGCCGGGTCCTCGTCATTGATCTCGATCCGCAGGCTTCGCTCTCGGAGCTTTGCGGGCTGTATGCAGAGAAGGATGTGACGTGGGAAGACACAGTGCTTCCGTTCATCTACGATCCCTCCATGGAGGGGGGGCTTGCGTCAAAGGTCCAGTCGACCTATTGGGATGGGATCGACGTCATTCCGGCGCACAACTATTTGCATGACGCGGAATTCCACTTGCCCACAGCTCAGGCGGAAAATCCGGGATATGAATTCTGGTCAGTTCTGCGTCGCGGCATCGAACCGCTTCGTTCCGAGTATGACTACATCATTCTCGACACCGCCCCCTCCCTGTCCTATTTGACGCTGAACGGGCTCATGGCTGCCGACGCGATGGTCATGCCGCTTGTTCCGGAAAGCCTCGACTTCATCTCGTCGGTGTCGTTCTGGTCACTGTTCTCCGAAATTGCTGCAGGCTTTGTCGACCACGAACTCGACAAGACCTATGACTTCATTTCGGTATTGCTCTCGAAGGTTGACTATGGTGCGGTGTCGTCCGCACCAGCGGTCCGAGTCTGGGCTCAACGAGCGTACGGCGACTGGCTTTCGGCGACTGAAATCCCTGCGAGTTCGGTAATGAGCAATGGTGCGCTGGCGCTGTCGACTGTCTTCGATCTTTCTCGATCCGACGGCGTCGCGAAGACCTTGGCGCGGGTGAAGCAACCGTTGATAGACCACTGTAAATGGATCGACGACCAGTCGGTCGCACGCTGGAGGGCGGAGGCATGAGTAACCTGCGAGAACGGATGATGAGCAAGACAGCGGGCTTGCGCGCGGCTAAGGACATCGAGCTCGCCGCGCAGCCTGAGAAGCCTGCTACCCCAAGAACTGCACCTGGAATGGCGGCCGCACTCGCGACCGCTCAGGCTCGGATCTTGGACCTCGAGCGGAGCACCACTTCGCACGAATTGGCGGTTGCGGATATCGTTCCCAATCCGTGGCAACCTCGCCGGATCTTCAATGAGGCTAAGCTCACCGAGCTCGCGGAGTCAATCCGCGAGTCGGGTTTGATTCAACCTATCGTCGTCCGAAAGACGGCGTCGGGTTACCAAATCGTGGCGGGGGAACGACGCTGGCGTTCCCACAAGATGATCGGGAAAGACACGATCAAGGCCGTCATTACAGACATCTCAGACCAGGATATGGCGATGCTTGCCTTGGTCGAGAACGTTGTGCGCGACGGCCTCACCGACTACGAGATCGCTCGCTCGGTACGCGAAACAGAGAAGGAGTTTCCGAATCGGAAGCGGATGGCCGAAGGCCTCGGAATTTCTCGTTCTGAGCTGTATCGGTATTTGGCATTCGCGGAATTGCCCGCCTTCATCATCAAAGACCTTGAGCTTCAGCCTCGGCTACTCGGTGCCCATGCCGCAGAGGCTGTTGTCGCCGTGCTTCGAAATCGTGAAGGGCGTGCGATTGAGATTGCCCAGGAGCAATGGGCGCAGGTGGTTGCCGGTGAGCTCGATCAGACGAAGCTTGCGAAGGCGATGAAGCTCGCGATCGAAAGCGATGGAAAGGGCGGCGCTGTGAGCGATCGCCAGATCGATAAGATTTTTGCAGGAAAGAATCAGGCGGGCTCCATCACAAGGGACGCGGGCAACTTTACGGTGAAGATTAAGGCAGGAATGCTCACCGTAGAAAAGGAAGAGAAGATCCGGGCTCTTATTTCGCAGCTGTTTTCCGCTCCAGACTGAGGCCCCGCGATGTCCAACCAAGCCCGCGATCCGCGGGCTTTTTTTTACGAGCTTTCACGTGTCCCCATTGGGGACACGTGCGGTCTCAGCGGTCATCGCTCGAGAAGGAAACTGGGCAGTGTCCCCAATGGGGACACCCAATACTTGGGCCGCTTCGCGCTAGAAACCTCGAATATTCACGCGTGCGGGAAAGCTTCGCCCCGCCGGGAATGCACTTGAATGCCCGAATTCGGCAGGCGACTGGGCTAGGCTGCCGACCTCACTCGCCCCTATGGCTCTTCCTCGCACCCCCTACTTTGATCGAGTTTTGCGGATGCCGTACGGTCGTCTGCGCGCATCCGATCTCGCGACCCAATATCTCTCCGGCGTGTTCCGTCAGGACGGCGTCCAGTTCGACGCCACAACCCAAGTGACACTCGATGGTGTCCACATCAGCAGCGCTGAATACGCGCAGTTGCTGATGATATTCAATGGCGCCCGTGCACATGCTCAAGCCGAGTACGAGCTTGGGAGCGATCTCTCACCGCCGTTCAGCCAGCGGTCATTCAACACCCTCACAAAAATCGCATCGGTATGTATGAAGATGTCGAGGGTGGCCTGTCACTTCACCTTGAAGATGGCATCGATAGCGTCGATGAAAATGAACAGGAACTAGCTGGTGATATCGCGGAAGCGGGCCGACAAGCGTTGCACATCGATCATGTGTTCCTCCGCCGCAAGCCCCTGACTATCTCGGTACAGTCGCGTTTGCGTTGTGCGCGATAACTGCACATTGCCTTGGCTATCGTCGGATTACCCTTCTCGCCGGAGGTGGGGAGGGTTACGACGAACACCTGATTGGTTACCGCTACTGGCCTAAAATTGGCTTCGACGCCCCTACAGAGCCACATCAGCGGGCGATTCCAGCGTTTGCAGATTGTTGGACTGCGCAGGATCTCATTGCCTGCGATCACCCTTGGCGGGAAGTCCATGGGTCGCAACGGTTGATGGAGTTCGATCTTGGCTCGGGCAGTCGATCCTGGGCAAAGCCGCTAGACTATTTGCTCGAGAAGGAGCTGATATGAGCGAAGTCACGAAACCCGAAAAGGCCGCTACCGAGCTCGCTGCTCGCAAGGTTGTAGCGGAAGTCGCGCTTCGGAAAAAGAAGCCATCCCCGCTCACGGCGGAGACAAAGGCACATTTGCGTCTGGCTGCGAGAAAGAAAATCGTGTGCTCTGCGCCTGAACTGCCGGAGTGGCGAAAGTCGACCTAATAGCAGGACGGGCCTTCTGGCCCGTTTCTTTTTGGAGTGACGAGACCTATCGGTTTTCCAGCGAGGTAGTGCTTTGGACATCGCTGTGCGCCTATCACCCTTTCTGGTCCTCTCACACGCTTGCGCGGGGTAGGCGGAACCAACTCACCATAAACTCGCGGGTAGTGAACTGCGTCCGCCGATTATCTTGTACGGGTCGCCCCGTTCGAGAGCCGCAAACGTATCACGATGCTCAGATGGGGCCGAGTGGGTTAGTGGTATCCTCGGCCTTTACGTTTCGCCGACGCCGAGTCAGTGCCTGCACTTTTCCCGCATGCAGGAAAAATGTTCCTGACAATCAAACGCCGTGATTTGTAAGCGATGCTGCTGCGTCTACGCAAAGCGCTGGCTGGCCGCATCGTCAATATCTCAAGCGCGGGGGCACTCGCGCTGAAGGACAATTCGACGGATTGCTCACGTGGGTATATTGGCGTCGACTAGGCATCGAAAATCTGACTCGCCATCGAACTCGATGGCACCAACATCAAAGTCAACGCAGCGCGCCCGGGCTTCACGGCAACCGATTTGAGCAACTACGCTACCGCGGCGCGGGAAGCGCTGAGGAAGCGGCGCGCAAGCCGATCCGCCTGGCTCTGCTCGGTGCGGACGGCCCACTCCGTTGGAGAGGTGCCCAGTCCGAGCTTTGACAGGAAGCGGACCGTCCGACGGTATGACGAGCGGCGACTGCGGCAATACTACGGATACTCTCGCTACGCGTGGCCTGCACCATCTTGAATACGCTGGGCTCGACTTGGCCAGATCCGCCACAGGTGAACTAGACCACGCGAAAGACCGCCGGCATTTGAATGGCACACGCTTTCACCCACGATAACCCGGCTGCGGCTTGGCCTTTCATGGGCGATTCAATGTTGTATACAGATATATCTCCAAACAGCATTGCGCCTGATCCGCCATCAGGTATAGACGCTTAGGCTTCGCCGCGTCGTCCCGGCCGACTGGCGGTACGGATCTCGCCGGCCGCCTCTGCAGCCGCCGCCGTGAACTGCTGCCAAGCGATCTCCAGCTCTACCATCCGGGCCTCGGCCGCGGCCGCCAGCCGTTCCCGGTGGAGCGCCAGCCAGGCGGCCAGCGCCGCGAGATCGGCTCGATCGTTGGCCCGGCGGCCGGGCGTGGCGAAGTCGCGGTGCAGGTCGTTGACCGAGACCGCGTGACCGAACAGCGCGTGCATCAGCTGCCGCGTGGTCGTGATCGTCGTATCGGGCGGGGGCGGGGCGATCGCCTGGACGAACGCGATCACCGCGCGCGCCCGGGCGCGGCGCTTGATGCCGCTCATCAGGCCGCGCAGGTGACGGCTGCCGATCTCGGGGTGGTCGAGCATGGCCTGCACGGCCGCGTCGTGATCGGCCGAGGTGAAGAAGGGCATCATCCCAACGGGCTGTATAGAGATATATCTTTATACAGCCCGATGTTCGCCGTGTCGAACCGGGGGCAAAAGTGCCACATCTGATAACTCTGCTTATCAGATGTGGAATTTTTCGTCGTCAGATCGGCCGCATTTTCCCCTATACTTGTCCAGACCCCGCCGGGCAAGGCGCAACGGGGCACGGTCGCAATCGCGGCGAACCGGCCTGGTCGCGACGGCGGCCGCACACCGTGCGGCGCGCTACGGATTTCGTCATGACCAATACATTGCGCTGGCCGCCCCTTCCGGAGTTCACGATGACGCCACCCTCGATTAACTTGACCGACCCGACCGATGTCCGACGCTTGCTGCTCGACGACGGTCGCGCGGTGCGTGCTCAGTTCGTCGCCGCACTCGGTCAGGAGCTCGGCGCGCTGGCCGACGGACTGGCGGACTGCTTTCGGCGTGCGCTCCTGGTCAAGTTGGCCGCCGCAGCGGTGCGGACCCAGCGCACCACGCTGATGGCTGACCTCGCGTTTGAGGTGCTGGACGACGTGGTCGTCTCCACCCAACTGATGGTCACGGGCAAAGCGGCTGCGGCCGGCAATGTCGCGCGCCAGGCGATCGAGGGGCTGGCGATGGCGCTGCTCTGCTCGGTGGACCGGGATCTCGTGATCGAGCAGCGACCGAAGCAGGGGGATCGGCTCGGACGCTACTGGAAGCTGCTGCTGGCCAACGATCGATTGGTCGAAGCCCAGCGCGCGGTTCGGCAGCTGGAGTGGAATGCGCCGCTGCTCGGGCTCACCCCGGACGGTGTCGCCTATCTCGCCAGCGTGCAGAAGCACTGGAGCGCCCTGAGCCATGCAGGCGTGGTGACGATCGCCCATCGTCGAGCCTTGAACGGCGCCGGGGCGCTCGAGGTAGGCGGGCGCTTTGACCCGGCGAAACTCGACTGGTACCGCACGGACATGACGTGGCGTCTCGGGTTGTGCGACCAGTTTGCGCGCGTGCTGGACCGGCTGCTCGTTACGCTATCAACGGACGTGGCGGTGGCTGCGAAGTCGGCCGCGCCGAACCCACCGGCGTCGGCGTGATGGTCTTGTCCGGCAACAGCACCATGCCCCTCACGACCACCGACGCGCGCGCCATGCCCGCGCGCATCCCGGTCGCGCTCCGGTCAACCACGCCCGATCAGCTGCGGCGCCACGTGCAGGCAGCGGGCGATCGCCTGCCGGCGGAGTTGCGGCAGCTGTTGCTCGACGCCGCGGCCGAGCTCGAGGGCAGCGAGCAGGCGTACGCCGCGCTCGTCGACCAGAAGCAGGCGCTGCAGCGCGCGCTCACGCAGTGCCAATCCAATCTGCGGGCGGCGCTCGCGAACCGCGCGCCGCGCTAACACCGCCAGGAAACCGCCATGGACCCACGGATTCACGAACTGATCGAACAAAAGCTGATTGGCGCGATCGCGCTCGATACCTCGATCTTTGACGGGCAGCAGGGGCGCCTCGAGGACGGTCTGCTGCGCCGCGTCGAACAGTTCCGGTCCACCCGGAACGTCGCGGTCCTGATGCCGGACGTGGTACAGCGCGAGTTGATCGTGCACCTCACGCGCGACGCGGCCGCCGCCCGCACCGCGTTGTTGCGCGCGACCCGGGCGCCGGACCTGGTGGGACTGCTGTCGCCGGCCGCACTTACGCAGCTGCAGACGCGCGCCGCGCAAGCGATCGACCCGGCCGACGCGGCCACCGCCCGGGTCACGCGCTGGCTCGAGCTGACCGACGCGACGGTGCTGAATGTGGCGGAGCACGTGGACCTGCGCGCGCTGTTCGACCGGTACTTCGCGATGCAGCCGCCGTTTGCCGAAGCGGGCAAGAAGAAGCACGAATTTCCCGATGCCGCGGCCTTGCTCGCGCTCGAAAGCTGGGCCAACGCACGGTCGACCGGGATTCTCGTGGTGTCGAGCGACAAGGACTGGCACCGCTTCTGTGCGGGGACCAACCGGCTCTATTGCACGGCCGACCTCGGCGACGCACTGGGGGCGTTCCAGGACGAGACCGCGCAATTTGCCGCGCGTCGTCTCGCGGAGCTGTCGGGGCCGGGTGGGCCGATCAATCTGGCGGCAGCAATGCTCGATGCGCTTCGGACGTCGTTCGGGGCGATTCAGGTACATATTGAGGCGTCGTCTGGCTATGCGTACGACTGGAAGGAGCGGATCGATCTGGAGCGCGTCGAGCTCCCCGTGCCCGAGATCGCGTTGACGGAATTTGAAGCGGTGGACTATGGGGATGGCGCCGTCACCGTCGCCGTGCACGGCACGGCGCACGGCCGCATCTCGATCTATTGCGCATTCTGTTCTTGGAGCTTCGTGGACGGAGTTGAAGACACCTACACCGAATTGGGAACCCGGACGTTTAACTGCGATGCGGCGATCGCAGTCCGCGCGCTCGTGACGTTGACGGGGGATATTCCGAAGCGGTTCAAGATCGGCGCGGTGGAAATCCTGCCGACGGTCCATCGGGTCGAGCTCGGCCAGATCGAGCCCGACTGGCTATCCCTGCTGGGCGACAACCTAACGCCACCTCATCAATTCGGCTGATGCGCAAGTATTGGCCACCGACGCGCTGTACGGGCAGCTATCGGCAATCCTCAAGCCAACGGAAGATTCTCAATGGCAACCTCTGAAGTAGCAAAGGTCGTGGCGCAAGCGCCGGCGGTGAATTGGTGGGTCGTCGTGGCGTCGAGCGCGGTGATCGCTTCGATCGTCAATGGTGTGGTGTTGGGCTTGGTCAAGCGTGGCGACCGCAAGCGCGAAGACGAAGCGAGCGCGAAGCGACGCTCGCTCGCGTATCGCGACGCGGCCTACGCGCTGGAGGCATTCGCGAAGGAGGCGAACGCCTACTGCAGTGCCATCGATCACGCCTTGCCCGAATACTACAGGCACAACATGCAGGCTTTTGACGCGCTGGATGACGTCCATCTGCGTTTTGACCTCCCGCCGGAGACAGTGGTGTCGGAGCTGAGCGCCGAATGCGTCGACCAGCTGCGGGAATTTCGGGAGCGGCTGCACCAGAGCTCTGCTTGGGTGGCCGGGCAGGACGATTGGGCTCACCGGGACGATGTGTACGAGTTCGAGATGCAACGCGCGATCTATTTCGGTTCGGAGGCGTGCCGGTTGGCGGACACCATTCGGGCCGAGGTGGGTATCGAGCCCTATCCAATGACCGCGCAGTACCTCGCAGCCTTCGACGCCCAGTTCGACTGGTTGGCACGGCAGTATGCGACAAGGCGTTTCGAACTGATTCCCGAACTCGAACCGCGCATGAAGGAGCGTCATCCGCATCTGCCGGCCGCTGAGAGCGAGGCTGACCTGTGAACGTGTCGGCTCAACCGCGCCACGCGCCCAAGACTGCGAATCCATCGCGGTCATTGCGCCGCCTGACCCCGTCGCATTTCGCGTTGTACCGCGCGTACCTGGAAGGGCTCGACGAGTCGACGTTGCACGCGCACTACGGTGCGCCCGGTACCGACGTGCGCGTGACCCGGCGCACGCTCGCAACGCTGCGCGACACGCTCACGATCGCCGCGCGCCGCGCGCGCGACATCGACGCCGCGCACCTGCTGCGCCTGAAACCCGGCAGCCTGCCACGCGACGCGCACGCCGGCACCGAGGCCGGCCTGCAAGTACCGACGCTCGAGGCGTTCCGGGCTGAAGTGGATCCCGACGCGTTCTACAGCGAGCGCGAGCTCGTCGCGCTGTATGTCGAAACCTATCCGCCGGCGTCGTCGCCGGCGCTCGACCGCAAGGTCGCGCGAAATCGTCGCCTGCGCGAGCGCCAGGACGCCGCGCTCGCGCGGATGGAGGCGAGTCTCGTCGAGGCGCCGCAGCCGGAGCACACGCTCGACGGCTGGTTCGACGTGAAACTAGTCGCGCGGCTCGCGGCCGCCGGCGTCACGAGCTTTGCCGAGTTGCTCGCGCTGATGCGTGCGCGGCGCCATCGCTGGTATTGCGCGGTACCGCGCCTGGGCAAGATCGGCGCGCAGCGCATTACCGACTTCATCGCGCAGCACCCGGACACCCTGGGCTACCTGTCGCCGCTCGCGATCACGCCCCGCCGGCAGCTGGCCGCCGGTCACCCGGCGCTGCAGCCGGTGCCGGGCGCGCTGGCCGACGTGGTGCCGCTCGAGGCGCTGCGCGTGCCCACCGCGCTCGACGGCTCGGCCGGTCTGAACCGCGCGCCGGTGCCCGCGCATCAGGCGGAGCTCAACACCGACCTGCAGGCGGTCCACGCGTGGATCGCGACGCGTGGCGCGCGTAGCGAGGCGACCCGCCGCGCGTACCGGCGCGAAGCCGAACGGCTGCTGCTGTGGGCGATCGTCGCTAAGGGCAAACCGCTGTCGTCGCTGAACACGATGGACTGCGCCGAATACCTGGACGTGTTCCTGCGGGATCCGCAGCCCGCCGCGCGCTGGATCGGGCGCGGCCGCGTCGAACGGTTCGATCCGGCCTGGCGGCCATTCGTCGGCCCGCTGTCTGAGCGCAGCCGCGACACCGCGCGGCGGATCCTCAATGCGATGGGCGCCTGGCTGGTCGGCCAGCAGTACCTGCGCGTGAACCCGTTCGGCGGGCTGCCGGCCGCGCCGTCAGTGCCGATCGACGCGACCGGCCGCACGCTCACGCGCGCGCAGTGGCAGTACGTGCTCCAGACCGTGCTGCGGCCGCAGTCGGCATTTGACGTCTCGAGCGAGCGGGCGACCACCGCGCGTGACGCGTTCCTGCTGCTGTTCGCGTACGCGACCGGACTGCGTCGCGCCGAGCTCGCTGCGGCGACCATCGGCGCGCTCACGCGCACCGCGCTGGACGGCGCCCTGGACGACGCGTGGAGCCTGCGCGTGATGGGCAAGGGCCGGCGCGCACGCACGGTGCCGATGCCGCGCCGACTGATCGACACGCTGCGTGCGCAGCTGCGCAGCCGACCGGTGCCGCTCGCGCTGGAGACTGCACCGGCCGACACGCCGCTGATCGCCCATCTCGTGACGGGCGAGGCGTTGCACCCCGACGTGGTCGGGCGGCTGTTCAAGGGGATTTTTGCGCGGGCCGCTGACCAGCTGGCACTCACGTACCCGAACGCGGCCGCCGATCTGCGCCGTGCCAGCACCCACTGGCTGCGCCATACCTTCGCGAACCACGGCCTGGACGCCGGCGCCGACATTCGCGACATGCAGGAGCTGCTCGGTCACGCGAGCCTGGGCACCACCACGCTCTACACCAAGGCGGATGCGGTGCGGCAGTTCCAGTCGGTCGAGGCGTTTTTCAATGCGGCGCTCGAGGGGGCCGAAGGCGAGGCCGGGACAGCGACTGAGACGTCGGCGGATGCACCGCGCGCGGCGACGAGTTCGGCGCAGCATGTCGCTATCGCAGCGGACGCCGGAGGTGCGCCGATGGTAGCTGTGCATGTGACACTGAAGGTCGAGCCGAAGCGCGCCGGCGGCCGCGGCCGAGCGCGGGTGCTTGAGCGCGTCGAGCGCGAGGTGCTGGCCGGTGTGGCGCGCACACCGACGCGTGACGGCGTGACAGTGCTACAGGTGCCATTCGAGAACGACGACGCGTTCGACCGGCGCGTCGACGACCTGCTGGTCGCGATAGCGCTAACGGCCGAGCAGCATCGCTGCATGTCCGAAAGCGATGCATGGGCCGAGGTGGCCGGCGAGCGATGGCGGTGGTAGCGGAGTTGTCGACACCGGCGGGTTGGATGTGGTTTGCTGGGAAAAGAGTTGGATGTGGCAGATCGGCGACCCAAGTTCGTTAGATTGAGCGCTGTCATATCTGCGACGTGGATGTCGCGAAGGGAGACCCATCAATGTGCGCACCCTCATGCACAGACACATAACGAACGGGGCGTAACGATGACAGCACGACCGAAACCGATCAGGGAACTCTTTGCGTTCCTGGTCGAGCACCACCACGTCAATGCAGCGATCCAACAAGGCTTCCTCGGCGAGTCGCTGTCGCCGGCGACGGTCGATGAGCGCGCGTTGCTATTGATGCACCGAGCGCTTCAGACGCAGTCCAAGCCGAAACTTGACCCAATCTGTGAATTCTTCCACGAGATTCGGGATCAACGAGCGACCGAAAACTTCGCCGCCTTTCACCACCTCATCACTGCCGGTGGAAAACTCGGCCTGGTCGATGGTCTCGCCTTGCAACCGGGGTGGGGCCCGAAGACCGCGGCGCTCTTTGTACGTAACCTGGCGTATATCGAATCGACGCCGAAACTGCGTGCGAAGTTCTGGCGTGACACGCGAGTCCTCAAGGGCGACCAGTTGCGACTCCCGGTTGATGCGGTGATCGTGACGATCTTTGAGGCGCTGGCCCCGCACATCAATTGGTCGAAAGCGATTTCCCCGTCGAACATCGGGCGGTATTTCCACCATGCCCTCCAGTATCGCGATGAGGAGCTATTGATTTGGGACGATCTGTGGTTCTGGGGCTTCGTCACCCAGAAGACCGTGGCAGGCGCGACACGCGAGCTCGGATGGAATGAAGCGAAGTATTGGGCCGTCGCGCACGCGCCACGAGATCGCCAGTCGATCGAGCACATCAAGAAATGCAGCGAGCGTTTTCTCAAGCTGATTTGTACGGCTAGGTAGTCGGGCACCTTGAGTGCGCGCTCGCCGACGGTTTGTCGCGATCGCGCTGACTATCGACCATCACCACTGCGTTACGGAAAGTGAGGCGTGGATGCTGGGCGGACCTGACGCTGAAAGCGGATTTCTGCATTTCCTGTGGTGCGCGGACAATTGATTGCGACGCTCGGACTGTCCGAGCCAACAGGAGAACAGATGACAACGAATCACGGCAAGGACACGGGGGACATCGATGCAGCACGTGCGAAATTACGCGAGCTTCGCGCGCGTTTCTACGAGGCCTATCGGACGCGGGAGGCGCTGCAGGACCGCAAGTGCGAAGAGAATCCCGCAGTGCTGATTCGTCCGGACGCGGACGAGGAGGTAGACCGTGCGATCACTCACCAGAATGTCTTGCTCGCGGAACTGTACGCACTTGCGCGCAGGTTTCTCGAGCAATTCAATGCGAAGCCGGGGTCCGAGGTGTTCCACTATCTGATCGAGCACGATTCGATGCTTGAGTCGATGCTCGGTGCTTCACCATTGCAAATGGCCATTAAAAAGGGCACCTTGCGCCGGCCCGTGATGGTGACGACGCAGGACGGCCGGAAGCTTGAATGGATCGGCTTGTTCCTGGCGAGTGGCCAATGGGTGGGGCTGGAGAACGGCGATGCAGAGGAATTGCTGTCCCCGCAGGAACGAGAGATCGAGAAGGAAGGTTGCCATGTCGTGCCGGATCTCGACGTCCAGCTCGTCAAGGATGGCCAACTCGTCGACGGGACTATGACAAGCGATGGCCTGTTCTTCCCGATCGACGGGCCCCTCGCGTTTCTCGACGCTCACCGCGCAGTGGCAGATCCCGACTGAATGAGATCGCAATGAAGACCAAGCCTGTTGTGTTCACGGCGCTCGCGTTGCTCGGGATGGCGCTGCTGTTCGTCGGCATCCTGTATCTGGCGATGCCGCTACCCGCCGGTTTGGGGCATCCGGTGCTGGCCATGTTGAGCTGCGGCCTGGTGGCGCTCGCCGTCAAACCGTGGCTGCGGGCGGACCGTCCCATGGGCCGGTATTCGCATCAATGGCCAGGACGTATTCACGTCGGCGTACTACTACTCGAGCTCGTATTTCAAGCCCGGTGGCTCGTGCGAGCACACGACTTCATGGCGGGCCTTTAGCCCACCGCTGCCGTATCAAGTCGTGTGGGATCCGCCGGGTACGACCACTCCGGGATTCCTCGATCTGACTCCGGTCTTTCAGCGCGGTGGGATCGTATCGACGCAGACCTCGCTGCTTGTCGGCGGCGGCGGAGAAGGGTATGCGGTCATCCAGATCGAATACAACGATCCGCCATACCAAACACCAACTAACTGCATTGCACCGCCGCAACCGAAGTGACCTTGTCCCTCGACGATTCCACTCACGCGAGCGCATCTCCCTTGGCAATGCCTGAAAACTTTGCCCTATCGGGGCATTTCGACAAAGGAGACTCACATGCTTGAGACCGTAGAGAAAGAAGCTGAAGTACTGCCGAACCCTGGGATGCAGTTCATCGACACGCTGTTCGCGATCGACGTGCCGCCCGAGTTCCGCAAGCGCGCGCAGATTCGTGTGGTCCCTCCGGGCCCAGATACTCCAACGGCAAACCCGCACTACGTATTCACGAAGGAGCAAATGTTGACCCTGCAGTTCTGGATCAACGATGAAGGCCGTGAAGATCTCATCGTCGAAAGGCGGATTCAGCGCAGGATGGCGGCCGCCGGTTGACGCGGCGCCGCCGCGCTTCGATCTCGACGGACGGCTCCTCGATCGTGCGTATGCGAATTCCGTCCGTTCGAGAACTGAAGGTACGAAAGGCACGATCACCGTGGCCGATACGAAAAAAGGGGAGCGCAAACCGCCACCACTACTTTTCTCGTTGAGCGAACTCCAGAAAGTCGCTGGCGCTGCTTTCGGCCTGTCGCCTGGCGAAACGCTAGAAGCTGCGCAAAACCTATACAACAAGTACAAGCTCACGACCTACCCCCGCGTCGACTGCCAGTACGCGCCGGTCGAGATGTGGAAGGAGGCGACGCAGGTTTTCACCGCGGTGCGCGAGAATTTCGGTGCCGGATGGTCTTTAGGCGATCAGGCGGACGCGTCACGTCGATCTCGCGCGTTCGACGACATCCGTCTCGCGTTTGTTGCGGGAGAGGGCGCAAACAAGGCCTACTTCCGGGGAAACCTGTTCGACAACGATCGCAAGGTCGATGGCCGGAACCATCCGGACTACACGGGTGACCTGCTGATCAACTCGGGCACAGGCGACAAGCTGCGGCTCGCCGCGTGGATCAAGTTCGACGACCCGAACGACGAATCCACCGCCTTCCTGTCGCTGGACGTGAGCGAGTACCGTCGTGCCGCCGGCGAGGCGGCGGATTCGAAGGCGTAGGGGGCCGGTGCGGGGAACCGAAAAAAATTTTCGAATCGCGCCATTCTACTTTTCCACCTGCATCTCTGTTCGCTATGTCAATTCCCCGGGCCACTCGGGAACCATTTTCTTACGCCCCCAACCGGGCAACTCTTTGAAGGAGAATCACCATGGCTATCCAACAAAACAGCGGTGCTTCGAAGTCGATCTATCTGGAATACAGCTCGACGCCGGGCGTACTTCTGATCTCGAACGAGGCAAATCGCGCGATCATCACCAAAGCGCGCGAGTTGGTCGGTGAAGAGTCGTGGAAGCGTGGCTTCGACGGGCTCGCAGGCAAGACGGTTGCCCGTCAGGTCCGCAAGTTCCTCGAGGAAAACGGCATTCCTTCGAGCACTACGCTCGACGGCGAGATCGTCTCGGCGTACTACTCCGAGCGCGAACATGACAACGGTGCCTACCAAGACATCCGCGTCAAGTTCGTCGATCCCGACACGAAGGAAGGCTATCTCGTGACGCTGCCGCTCTACAGTGGTGCGGCTCAGATGTTGATCCGAAAGCTCGCGAACGACACGGTTACCCGTGGCACGATCATCAAAGCCTTCTCGGTGTTCCCGGGTCAAGGTCGCGAGGATCAGGCTACCGGTCGCGTCTACTTCGATTCCACCGTTCAGCTCAAGGGCGAAGACGGTGAGATCAAGCAGGCTGACGGGATTTTCGAAGATGCTGTCAATGCAGTTAAAGCGAAGGTCGAAGCAGCAAAGGCCGCTGGTTTCAAAGATAAGAAGATGCTCAGCACCGCGCGTACGAATGCGGTGATCGAGTTCTACAAGGAAATCCTGCAGAACGAGATCGAGCCGAAGTTCAAGCTCGAAGACGAAGACGAAGACGAAGCAGACGACGAACAGGTCGGCCGCCGCGTCGAACAACCGCGTGCTCCTGCAGGTGGTTTCGACCAGATCGATGACGATATCCCGTTCTGACTTCTCGATGCATCGAAAGATGTAATTTCGTGATCTAAAAGACCCACTAATCCTCGGATTTTTGGGTCTTTTTCTTTTTGTGTATCGAGGAGATCGACGCTATGTCCTGTGACCATCAATCGCCGGAATGTACCTGCCCGTTCGCGTTTACCGAGATGTCGGAGCGGGCGCAGAACTACGGCTGTCTGCCAACGCCGCATGAGATCGTCGTAATGCGTGTCGATCACGGCAAAACGTGGGCGTGTCACGACGAGCCGACGAGGCCGTGCATCGGTGCCATCAAACATCTGAAGGAGAAGCGGTTGCCGTACAAGGTGATCGATCCGGTTCTGCTGACAGAAGCCAGCGACTGGGGCAGATACGCGGATCCGATCGCTCCTGCATGATCGGTCGATCGGCATATAGGACCCAAACACCCATGCGTCTTCGGATTCCTGGGTGTTTTTCTTTTCAGGGCGGCAACTCTTGGAGAACGATGATGGCAACGATGCGCTATTTCAGTGACTCGAACGGCCAGTCCGTGTTGTTGAAAGGCATCACCACGATGCTCAATAAGGACTTCGCGGCGCGATTCCCGGACGTGAAAGGTATGCGTAGTGACGGGTATTTGAAGTACGTCGGGTGGGCCGACGACGGGTCTGGGTCGGATCGGTGGCTACCGGTGACCCGGAGAATCGAGTACAAGTCGTACCCATCCCGTCACGAATGCAACGCGAAGTGCCTGAATGGCAAGTTCAACGGCACATGCGAATGCCGTTGCGGCGGAAAGAACCACGGCCGTGGAGCGTTCACACGGCTTCTCGCCGGTGACGTCTCAGATTTGCCATGATCCATCGCCCCGGAATCCACGGATTCAGGGGCTTTTTCATTTCCGGCGCGTTCCTGGTGCCTACATCGCGCTCCACTGCAGTGTCCGTCGTATCGTCATTCCATCTCGCGGTTGGCATCTCCTGAAGCAATGCACGTCGTTCGACACCGCGCCGACCGGCGCGACGTCGATCTCTCTTCCACTTCAGGAGAAGCAACATGTCGCAAGCCAACACGTTTCAAGGAATGGAGTTCCGTCGAATCGGCAGCAACAAGGGCACACCGCGGCTCTGGATTGATGGTGCACAAGCGGTGAAGGCTGGATTCGTACCGGGCGTGAAATTCACCGCAAAACTTGACCCGGAGCGGAGCATGGTCATCATCGAGGCCTCGGAAGAGGGCCGCCGCATCGTGTCGAAGAAGGTCGTGCGCGAGCGCGAGATTCCGGTGATCGACATCCAGAACGAGGGTCTTCTGGGGCACTTCGTGCGGATGGGGTTGTCCGCTGTACGCATCGTAGTCCAACTGCACCGGATCTTCGTGATGCCGATCTCGTCCGAGCTGCGTGCGAAGGAACGGCTCGGGCGCCTGAAGGCAAAGATGGAACGCGACGAACCGCTCGTCATGGGTTCGTTTTCGTCCGGTGTCGGCATCCTGGATCGCGCGGCGCACGTCGGCCTCACGCAAGCAGGGGTCCGCTCCCGCCTCGCGGTAGCGAACGAGATCCGCGCCGATTGCATGGAGCACGCGGCGGATCGCAATCCAGTCTACGACGCGCAGACGATCCTTTTGACAGCACCGATGCAGGAGGTCGTGTTCGACGACTGGGCAATGGCGCAGCTGCCGAAGCTCGACGTCTTCACGATTGGCATCCCGTGTTCAGGAGCGTCAAACGCCGGTCGCACGAAGCGCAAGCTCACGTGCCCCGAGGCGCACCCGGACGTTGGTCATCTTGTCGTGCCGTTCCTCGCGGCCGTCGCGAAGACTTCGCCGTGTGTCGTGGTGGTCGAGTGTGTACCGGGCTGGCTGAACACCGCCTCCGCGGCAATTGCACGGTCGATGCTGCGTGATCTGGGCTACATTGTCCACGAGACCGTGCTGCATGCGGCCGACTGGAATATGCTCGAGCATCGCGAGCGGATGTGCATCGTTGCGGTAACGCTCGGCCTCGAGTTCTCCTTCGATCTCGTCGAACGTCCGGCGCGGCGTTCGCGGAAAGTTGGCGAGATACTGGAGACCGTAGCGCTCGATGACAAGTCGTGGAGCCCGCTCACGTACCTGTAGGACAAGCAAGAGCGGTACGCGGCGGCCGGCAAGGACTTCAAGCTGAACATCGTCGACGCCGAATCCGAGAAGGCTTTCACGCTGAACAAAACCCTCGCCAAACGGCAAAGCACCGGCACCTTCATCCGGCATCCGGCAGATCCTGAGCTGCTGCGGATCCCAACGGTCCGCGAGCACGAGCGTTGCAAGGGCGTCTGGGAGGATCTGGTGGAAGGTGTGGCCCAGACGTTTGGGCAGAGGTGCTCGGCCAGGCTGTCAGCGTCCCGCCGTTCATCTCAGTCTTCAATGCGATCGGGCGCACGCTGCAGGCATTCCGACGAGCAGGGAGCGTCGCGTTCCCGACATTCGCGCGAACGGACCTGGTGTCTGCGTGACGGTACTGGTCGGGGTCGAATAATCGACGACCGCTGTTGAACTCAATCCCCGGTGTCTCATTGAGACATGGGGATTCTTCTCGCATGCGGGAAGCGTGTTTCTTGTCCCCCCATTCCTCCAGCTGTTCTGTAGCTCTCCAGGCAATGCCAATTCAACCCAGTGGGAACGCTTTCCCGTCAGGGGGCGTCGCTCGCACCATCGTCACGGAGCAGCAAGATGAAAGAAAACGAAGAGCAGTTTCAGCGTGTCAGGCCCGGGGCACCAGCCACTGGCCCAATGACCGAATCAGAGTACGTTGGCTCGCGCGGAGTTCGCTGTCCGTCGTGCGGCATGAGCTCTGGGCTTAGAGGCGGGGTGGCGTTCGCCGATCCATGCGGTCTGCAAATATCCTGCAGCGCGGACCGGCGCGAGTTCATCGGCCGCAATGGTGTCCTGAGCGATCCCGCCGGGTTTCCGGGCAGCGTCGGCGCGTCGCCGCTGTCGGGCCGGGTCGGCGCCGGGCTGGACCCGTGCGCCGCGTTGCAGACCACGGTCGATCTCGAACCCGGAGGCGTCGTGGAAATCGTCCTGCTGCTCGGCGAAGGCGCCGATGCGGCAACGGCGCGACAGTTGATCGCGCATTACCGTCAGGCGGATCTCGACGCGATATTCGCCGCCGTGACGGCGTTCTGGGACGAGACGCTCGGCGCCGTTCAGGTCGAAACGCCGGATCGTGCGATGGATCTGATGCTGAATCGCTGTCTGCTGTACCAGACGCTGTCGTGCCGGATCTGGGCGCGTGCGGGCTTCTATCAGGCGAGCGGCGCGTACGGTTTTCGCGACCAGCTGCAGGACGGCATGGCGCTCGCGGTCGCCCGTCCGGCCCTGACGCGCGAGCATCTGCTGCGGGCGGCGGCGCGCTCGTTTCCGAGATGCGCGACATGCAGCACTGGTGGCTGCCCGAAAGCGGCAGCGGCGTACGCACGCGGATCTCCGACGATCACGTCTGGCTCGCG